>NZ_JASJWL010000092.1:0-12923 GCF_035019225.1 Pseudomonas sp. CCC4.1
CCTATAGGTGTGTACCACGCTGGCGCCGCATTATTGACTCCAGGCCTGATTCCCATAGCCATTGGCGTAGCCCTTATGTCCACAGCTCTGCCCTACACACTTGAGATGATTGCCCTGACACGCATGCCAACTCGAACATTTGGCACACTGATGAGCATAGAACCCGCCTTCGGAGCACTGTCGGGCCTGTTGTTTCTGAATGAGATCTTGTCATTTACGCAATGGATGGCCATTTCCTGCATCATCATGGCTTCGATCGGGGCGACTTTAACCATGCGCAACCATTCCACACCTGTTGCTACTGACAAAAAAGGCGCCAGTTGACACAGTTATTGTAATTGACTCTCATTTAAGGGATGTTTGTCACTCCAGATTCATCAGGCCGATTCAGGATACGGACATCTACAGGGGCCACGGACAGGCAGCCTCACACATGCGTATCCCGTAAACCCGATGCAAACGCTTAAGGACAGGAATGAAACGTATTTTGGTAGCTTTAGCCGTACTTGCTTTAACCGGCTGCGCTGCAACCTCCGAAACCTCCGTCAAGCATGGCAAGCGAGGCCTGCATATCAATTGTTCGGGATTGTCCTCCTCGTGGAACAAATGCTATGCCGAAGCCGACAAGTCTTGCGGAACCAAGGGATACCGGGTGATTGCCAAATCGGGTGATGCGGCCGAAGAGCCAGGGGACTACCCGTTCGGCCTTAACCCCGCGGGTTATACCAGTCGCAGCATGATTGTCATCTGCAGGTAGTAACACCTGTTGCCATGCTGTCGACCCGACCGGCAGCATGGCATCAAGATCAGCGCTTGATCGCGACGGGTGCCGTACGAACCTGCAACCATTCCAGAGCGGCGCCTGCAAGCAGCGGACTCAAACGCTCGAGAACCTGGGCGTGGTAGCCATCAAGCCACTCGACCTCCTCACGCGTCAGCAATGATGGTTCCAGACAGCGAGTGTCAATCGGACATAGCGTCAGGGTTTCAAACTTCAGAAACACTCCAAACTCCGAATCACCCGCTTCCCGGTTCAACACCAGGTTTTCGATGCGCACCCCCCAACGACCCGGACGGTATGTCCCCGGCTCGATCGAGGTAATCATCCCCGGCTGCATTGCCGTGTGCGGCGCCGGTGCAGCCTGATAGGCGATAACCT
The DNA here is from genome assembly GCF_035019225.1 of Pseudomonas sp. CCC4.1. Taxonomy (NCBI): domain Bacteria; kingdom Pseudomonadati; phylum Pseudomonadota; class Gammaproteobacteria; order Pseudomonadales; family Pseudomonadaceae; genus Pseudomonas; species Pseudomonas sp. CCC4.1. The sequence goes on from NZ_JASJWL010000092.1 coordinate 1,160, forward strand.
GTGGCCCTTCGTGCACGTTCAGGAAGTAACCGACGCCATGCCCAGTGCCGTGCCCGTAATCGACGTTTTCAGCCCAGATCGGGGCCCTGGCAATCGAGTCCAGCAAAGGCGAGAGGATGCCCTTTGGAAAGCGAGCACGAGACAAAGCGATCACGCCTTTTAGTACACGGGTGCAGTCACGTTTTTGCTCATCGGTCGGCGTGCCGACGGGAACCATGCGCGTGATATCGGTCGTGCCCCCCAGGTACTGCCCGCCCGAGTCAATCAACAGCAAGCCGTCACCTTCAATGACTGCATGTTCTTGTTCGGTGGCATGGTAATGGGGCATTGCTCCATTGGCATTAAACGCAGCAATGGTGTTGAAACTCAGTGATACAAACCCGGGACGACGGGCACGGGCCGCGGTCAGCTGTTCATCAATCGTCAGTTCGGTAATGCGCTCACGCCCAAAAGCCGTTTCCAGCCAGGCAAAAAACTCACACAGTGCAGCACCATCCTGCTCCATGGCCTGGCGAATATGAACGGCGTCATCAAGACTCTTTTGCGACTTGGACAGGGTCGTAGGGTTCAAACCCTCAACCAGCTTCACTTCAGGCTTCAGGTGGCCGATCAGCCCACAGGTCACGCGGACAGGGTCTACCAGCAACCGGGTAGTGGCCGGCAAGGACGCCAGCGCCGCATTGATCCCGGTGTAGTCGCACAGCTCTATGCCTTCGCGGGCCAGGGTGCCACGCAGTTCGGCACTGACCTTGTGCAGATCGACAAACAAGGTAGCCCGGGCCTCCTCGATTAATGCAAACGACACGAATACAGGGTTGAAAGAGACATCCGAGCCACGCAAGTTGAACAACCAGGCAATGTCATCCAGGGTTGCAATGAAATGCGCGTCTGCTTTGCGCTGCTTGAGTGTTTCGCGCAACTGCTGGAGCTTGTCGACCCGACTGACCGTCGCTTGTGGTGGCAAGTGCTCATACACCGGCTGCACCGGCAGTGTTGGCCGATCCTGCCAGACAAGGCCAAGCAAATCGATATCCGTGCGCAAGGTTGCACCGCGATCCTTGAGCCGGCTTTCAAGGGTTCGTGCTGAAGCCAGGGCAAGAACGGCGCCATCAACGCTAACCGTTGCACCTTCTGGCGTTTGTTCAGCCAGCCACTCCAGAGGACCCGGCTGCCCGGGCAACAGTTTGACCAGTTCAATGGTGCTGCCACTGAGCTCTTTGCCCGCTTGCTCCCAGTAACGGCTGTCAGCCCACACGCCGGCGAAGGTCGGCGTGACAATCAATGTGCCCACTGAACCGTAAAAGCCTGACAGCCACTGACGGCCCTGCCAGTAGGCAGGCAAGTACTCCGAAAGATGGGGATCGGCCGAAGGCACGAGAAGCGCATGGATCCCGTGCTGGCTCATCACTGCCCGGGTGCGTTTCAAACGCTCCACAACAGACCCCGAATTCAACACCTGAGTACTCATTTATTCTCCTGCCAGTCACTGGTAATTATTATTCGTCGCTGATGATGGATCAGCCATCAAGGTTGGGCAACCGCCCAAAAAGGTGCGGGCGCTGCTACGCAAGCCTTGATTGCCTTTGCAGCTACATCGATGTCCTGCTCGCGGGTGAAGCGGCCAAGGCTCAGGCGGATGGTACGCCCGGCCTGGCGTGCATCATGCCCCAGCGCCAGCAGCACATGGGAAGGCGCATTGCTGGCCGAGTTGCATGCCGACGTTGCCGAGTACGCCAACTCGCTACTCAAGTCAGCGCTGTTAAAGTGTCCCTCGCTGAAGGTCAGGCTCAAGGTATGAGGAATACGTTGGGTCGGACAACCATTGCATTGCAGGCTCGGCACATCGGCCAGTTGTACAAGCAAACGCTGACGCAATTCACGAATATGCTCCAGCTCTTCGGCAAACGACTGATTGGCCAATGCAAAAGCTGCGCCCATACCGGCAATTTGATGCGTCGCCAGCGTTCCAGAGCGCAAACCGGACTCATGCCCACCACCGTGAATCTGCGCCTGCAAGCGATCCTGTGCCCGCGAGCCCACATACAACGCACCGATACCTTTGGGGCCATAAATCTTGTGCCCCGAAAACGACATCAGATCGACGGCCCACTCATTCAGGTCGATGGCTACTTTGCCTGCACCTTGCGCAGCATCTACGTGAAACAACGCACCATGCTCGCGCACGCGACGGCCAATCTCCGGGATGTCATTCACCGTCCCCAGTTCGTTGTTGACCAGCATCAGCGACACCAGCAGCGTATCTGCCCGCAGGGCGGCGCTGACCTGATCGGCGCTGACAAGCCCGTTGGCATCAGGTGCCAGGTAGGTCACGTCAAAGCCTGCATCCTGTAAAAAACGCGCGGTATCCAGCACCGCTTTGTGCTCGATCTGGCTGGTGATGATATGGCCGCGCAACTGGCCACCGGCCTGTGCCACACCTTTCAGGGCCAGGTTGTTGGACTCGGTAGCGCCCGAGGTCCAGATGATCTGCTCCGGCCTGGCATTGATCAGTTGCGCGACCTGCTCTCGGGCCAGTTCTACCGAATGCCGGGCTTGCTGACCAAAGACGTGGGAGCCGGAAGCTGGATTGCCAAAGTTGCCTTCAAAGCCCAGGCATTCGACCATCACCTGGATGACACGAGCGTCCACGGGAGTGGTGGCCGCGTAATCGAAATAAAGAGGTCGCTTGTTCATTGTTCAAATCCACTGAGCGCTTTCCTGAATCAGGGCGTCCCTGATTGAGGATTAATGAGACCACTTGAAAATGCGGCCGTTAGAAATAACTGATTGAGCCGGGTGAAAACAGGTAAATAAGAGAAAACCCTCCCAGGCTCAATCCTAAATTAAGGAGGCCTGGAAAGCAGTGTCTTATAAAGCGCTAAAAACACGTCGCGATGCAAGTCCGATATGCAATATCGATATATAAATATGGAATTAGGTTAGTTTACGGAATAACAAAATAACTTTATAAAGCTGCCTCCGGCTTTCCTTTTGTGGGCAGAGCCCCTGTTAAAAGGAGCTGTCAATGCAGCTTTTAACATTACCTGCCACCCCGGCACTGGCCACGTCCATACGCGCCACGGCCCAAGTATTTGAAGACCCAGCGTCCAAAGCGCTGTTGACGCACTTGCAACAAATTGCCCCCAGTGATGCCAGTGTGCTGATCATTGGAGAAACCGGCACCGGCAAGGAGCTCGTTGCACGCCATATCCATCAGCTCAGCCACCGGCACCAGCAGCCATTCGTGGCGGTCAACTGCGGGGCGTTTGCCGAGTCACTGGTTGAGGCTGAGTTGTTCGGCCATGAAAAAGGTGCTTTCACGGGCGCCCTGAGTGCAAAATCCGGCTGGTTTGAAGAGGCCGATGGCGGCACGTTGTTTCTGGATGAAATCGGCGACTTGCCGCTGGCCATCCAGGTCAAGCTGTTGCGCGTCCTGCAAGAACAAGAGGTTGTGCGGCTGGGTTCGCGCAAAAGCACCCCGATCAACGTTCGGGTGCTGGCTGCCACCAACGTCAACCTGGAGCAGGCCATCGATGCCGGACATTTCCGCGAGGATCTCTATTACCGCCTGAATGTTGTCAGCCTTGCGTTGCTGCCCTTGCGCGAGCGACCTGGAGATATTCTGCCGCTGGCCCGCCACTTCCTGAAAACCTATCGCCAACGCCTGCCCCACGGGCCAACGGCCCTGAGCGAGTGCGCCGAGCAAGTCCTGGTGCATCACCCCTGGCAGGGCAATATTCGCGAGCTGGAAAACGTCGTGCACCACAGCCTGCTGCTGTGCCGCAACCAGACCATCACGGTGCAGGACCTGCGCCTGTCCCAGTCACGCAGCAGGCGCCAGGACTTGCCGACGCAACAACCGGTTCAACACACTACCCGGGATCTGTTGCAGCGCGCATTTCGCAAGCTTTTCGAAGAAGAACCGGGAGCCCTGCATGAAACCGTCGAAGACGCCCTGCTGCGCAGCGCTTATGAATTTTGCCATCACAACCAGGTGCACACGGCCAAATTGCTGGGCTTGAGTCGCAACGTCACCCGCACCCGGCTGATCAAGCTCGGTGCACTATCAGTCAACGTCCGGCGGATGGATGCCGACGCTCTCGTCTATTAATAGAACACCCGCTGACGCAATTGCCTGACCGTAGCGCCAAACGATCCCCATGATCGTTCATGGCGCCGTCGGGCAATCACAAAAGCCCTATCGCCGCTGTTCTCGCTTATCGGTAAGATGACGTCCTTCCCGCGCGCCTGCGCTGTACGTCCCGCCGAATTAAGTCGATCCCATGCCTTTTGAACTCAGCGTAGATTTGACCACCCTCGCCATTCTGGCCGCCGTTGCTTTTGTTGCCGGTTTTATCGATGCCATCGCAGGTGGTGGCGGCTTGCTCACCACCCCTGCCCTGCTCACCGCAGGCTTGCCGCCACATCTTGTGCTGGGGACCAACAAACTCAGTTCGACCTTCGGCGCAGCCACGGCGAGCCTTACCTTCTACCGTCGCAAACTGTTCCATCCCCGCGAGTGGAAACTGGCCATTTTCGGCACCCTGGTCGGCAGCCTGATTGGCGCAACTGCCGCCCATTACATGCCCGCAGAATGGCTCAACAAGATGCTGCCGGTGATTGTCTTCGGTTGCGGGATTTACCTGTTGTTTGGCGGCACCCCAAAAACACCTGTCGACAACGACGCGCCGATCAAAAAGAAATGGCAATTGCCGCAGGGTCTGGGCCTGGGGTTCTATGATGGCGTGGCCGGCCCGGGCACCGGTGCGTTCTGGACTGTCAGCAGCATGCTGATGTACCCCATCGATCTGGTGAAGGCCAGCGGTGTGGCCCGCAGCATGAACTTCGTCAGCAACATTGCAGCGCTGTCGGTGTTTATCTTTTCCGGGCATGTGGACTGGATAATCGGCCTGACCATGGGCTTTGCAGTGATGATCGGCGCTTACTTTGGCGCCCGCAGCGCGATCAGCGGCGGCGCCAAGTTTATTCGTCCGGTATTTATTACCGTGGTCCTGGGCCTGACCGTGCGCCTAGCCTGGCAGCACTGGTTCGGCATGGCCTAAGCGCCGCGCCACATACAGGTCGATAAGATAACGCGCAATCGAGCGCGACGCCGGCAACGGCGGTAATTGATGCACATTGAACCACTGCGCATCTTCTATCTCATCGGCCTGGGGCACAATCTCGCCCCCGGCATATTCCGCGTGAAACCCCAGCATCATCGAGTGCGGGAACGGCCAGCACTGGCTGCCCACATACTGGATGTTCCTGACCTCCAGCTGCACTTCTTCGCGCACTTCACGAATCAGGCAATCCTCGGCCGACTCGCCTGGCTCGGCGAAGCCCGCCAGGGTGCTGTAAACCCCCGGCACAAAGCGCGGCGAACGGGCCAGCAGCACTTCATCACCACGGGTAATCAACACGATCATGCTCGGCGATATGCGCGGGTAACTGCGCAAGTCACAGGCAGCGCAGTACATCGCCCGCTCCCTTGACACCTGCGTCATGGCCTGCCCGCAACTGCCGCAAAAACGATGTTCACGAGCCCAGGTGCCGATTTGCGCGGCATAACCCAGCACTTTATAAAGCGTGTGGTCGTCGCCCAGCATAAAGGCGCGCAAGCCCTGCCAATGGCAGCCCTCTACCTGAGCGGCGCCCTTGAGCTCCAGCAAATATACCGGCTCGCCGTCGAGGTGGCCGATGCCATGCTCGGCCAGTACCGGCAAGTTCTGGCGTTTGAGCCATTCGCGAGGGAACAGCGGGCCATTGTCATCATTCAGAAAACCGTCGGGGCCGCGCGCCACGGCCCAGCCGCCAGTCAGGTCTGTATCCAGTACTGCCGTGATCCAACGCGGTGTCATCAAGTGATCCTTGTTCAGGTTACAAAGCCTTCAATCGAGAAATTCGGGTTTCTGCTTGGTCATATGCGCCGTCATTGCCAGGCGCAGATCGCTGGATTGCAGCATCGCAGCATTCCACGTCGCAACATATTCCAGGCCATCCTCCACTCGGTGATCGCGCATATAGCCGATCATCTGCTTGGTGCCAGCAATGGCAATCGGCGATTTACTGGCGATTTCCTGGGCAATCGCCATAACGCCCTCAAGCAACGCCTGTTGATCACTGTAGACCCGGTTTACCAGGCCGATGGCGCGAGCTTCATCTGCCGCGACCATACGCCCGGTGTAGGCCAGCTCGCGGAGCATGCCATCACCGATGATACGCGGCAGGCGTTGCAGTGTCCCGACATCGGCGGCCATGCCCATATCGATTTCCTTGATCGAGAACTGTGCATCTTCAGCGGCGTAGCGCATGTCGCAGGCGGCAATCAGGTCTATCGCCCCGCCAATGCAGTAACCCTGAACCGCTGCCAGAACTGGCTTGCGGCACTGGTCAACGGCAGTAAACGAGGCCTGCATTTGCAGGATTTTTCGTCGCAGCATGCGGGCGTTGCGCCCCACATCCTTGCCCATTTCATTGGCCACCGACGCCAGCAGCATCAGGTCGATGCCGGCCGAAAAATGCTTGCCCGCCCCACTGAGCACCACCACACGCACCGCATCAGTTTCATCAATCCACTGGAAGATATCGATGATTTCGGACCAGAACGCAGCATTCATCGCATTGACCTTTTCAGGTCGATTGATCTGTACATGGGCGATATTGCCGTTCAACTCAACCTGAAAAGCCTGGTAATCGGACATAACCTGAATCCTTTGCGGGGCGCCGTCGCCGGCCGATAAGCGGCGGACTATAACAAGGCTTGCAGGCTGCAGGCAGGCCGCGATCACGCCAAAATACGGACAAAACGACCTGTCACAGCCCCCTTCAGCGCGTCAGGATAAACCGCTCGATCGCCTGGGCAACGCCATCTTCAGTATTGCTGCCGGTGACATGCATCGCCTGCTCGCGAATAGGCGCATCGGCCTGGCCCATGGCAATCGACAGCCCGGCACGCTGGAACATGGCCGGATCATTGCCGCCATCTCCTATCGCCACCGTGCGCTCAAGAGGCACACCCAGGTGTTCGGCCAGCGTGGCAAGGGCATCGCCTTTATTGGCCCTGAGCGCGGTGATATCAAGATAACGGGCCTGGGAGCGGCTGGCAGAGGCCTCCCCATGCAATAACTGCTGCAAACGCTGCTCCAGCTCGACCAACAAGGGTGCATTGCCGGTAGTGGCCACGATCTTGTCCACCCGGTGCAGGTAGGGTTCAAAACTCTCGACTACCAGCGGGGCATAACCCAGGCCCTGCTGCTCGTGGGCAACCATCGGCCCCGTCGGGTCGCGCAACAGCCACTCATCGTCGGCAAACACCCAGACCTCAACGTCATGCCCGGCCAAAAACTCGAGTGTCTTGAGTACGGCCTGGTACGGCACATGGTGGGACTGCAGCACGCTGCCATCGGCGTTGACCAGCACCCCGCCATTGAACCCGGCAGTCGGCAGCTCAACCCCCAACTGCCGGATATAATCGCGCATGGCCCGTGGCGGGCGGCCGGTAGCCAGGGTGAAATGAATGCCGGCGGCCTGCAGCGCCTTGACTGCCGCCAGGTTGCGCGGGCTGATGCTGTGATCAGGTAAAAGCAGGGTGCCATCCATGTCACACAACACCAGCTCAATCGGGTTTTGCTTCACGTCACTCATCCTATGTTGAGCCAGACACGCCCATCGCGACCCAGCAATTCTTTAGCGGCCTCAGGACCGTCTTCACCGGCCTTGTACGGTTGCACGTCCGTTTGTTCCTGCCACGCGTCCAGAAAAGGTTGCACACCCCGCCAGCCGTTTTCAATGTTGTCCGCACGTTGAAACAAGGTCTGGTCGCCAGTAAGGCAGTCGTAGATCAAGGTCTCGTAGCCTGTTGAAGGCTGCATTTGGAAAAAGTCCTTGTACGCAAAACCCAACTCGATATTGGCCATTTTCAGCCCCGGTCCGGGTTGCTTGGCCTGCAGGTCAAACCACATGCCTTCATTGGGCTGGATCTGGATCCGCAAATAGTTGGGCTGCAACCGTTCAACGTCGGTGTCACGGAATTGCGCATAAGGCGCAGGCTTGAAGCAGATAGCGATTTCAGTGTCTCGCGCACTCATGCGCTTGCCGGTGCGCAGATAAAACGGCACGCCCACCCAGCGCCAGTTGTCGATCATCACCTTGAGCGCAACGAAGGTTTCGGTGCTGCTGTCGGCCGCCACGTTGTTTTCCTGGCGATAACCCACCACCGGCTTGCCGCCGGACTCACCCTGAGTGTACTGCCCGCGCACCGAGTTCTTCAGCGCATCCTCTTTGGACCAGGGGCGGATTGCGCCAATCACCTTGGCCTTTTCACCGCGCACCGCATCGGCACCAAAGGCCGCAGGGGGCTCCATCGCGACCATCGCCAGCAGTTGGAACAGATGGTTGGGCAACATGTCGCGCAAGGCGCCGGTGTGTTCGTAAAAACTGCCACGTGTCTCAACCCCGACGGTTTCTGCCGCCGTGATCTGCACATGGTCAATGTAATGATTGTTCCAGAAAGCTTCGAAAAGCCCGTTGGAGAAACGGCTGACCAAAATGTTCTGGACGGTTTCCTTGCCCAGGTAATGGTCAATCCGGTAGATCTGCTTCTCGCTCATGACGCTCAGCAGGCATTCGTTCAATGCCTGGGCTGTTTGCACGTCAGAGCCAAAAGGTTTTTCAATGACTACCCGGCGAAAAGCCTCCGGGGTTTCCTTGAGCAACCCGCTGGCGCCCAGCCGCTGCACGACTTCGCTGAAAAAGCGCGGTGCAGTAGCCAGATAGAACACCGCATTGGCGGTGCCACTGGCGAAAATCTTCTGTTCCAGCGCCGCGTAGGTACTGTCATCGAGAAAATCGCCCTGCACATAGCTGATGTTCTTCGCCAGCGAGGCCCATAGAGCGGCATTCAAGCCCTCGCCGTCAGGATGATCCACTTTGCTGGACGCTTCATTGCGAATGAAGTCTTCCAGCTTTTTGGCAAATCCCTCATCACTGATCGCATTGTGGTCGACGCCCACAATGCGCAGGCCACCGTCCAGTAAACCATCACGACTCAAGTTGTACAGCGCCGGCATCAGCAAGCGCTTGACCAGATCACCGTGGGCACCAAACAAAAACAGAGTGGTGGGCGGCGCAGGCTTGGCATCAGGTTTACTGGACAGATCGGTCATTTTTTAGGCGTCTCCACGTGGCCGCCGAAACCAAAGCGCATGGCTGACAACAATTTGTCGCCATAGAGGCTTTGCTGGCGTGAACTGTAGCGGGCAAACAGGGCTTGCGACAACACTGGCACCGGGGTCGACTGCTCCATTGCGGCCTCGATGGTCCAGCGGCCTTCGCCACTGTCTGCGACGGCGCCCGAGTAGCCATCCAGCGGCTCATCAGTGGCCAGAGCATCGGCGGTCAAATCCAGCAACCAGGAAGACACCACGCTGCCACGACGCCAGACTTCAGCGATATCACCCAGGTTCAGGTCAAAACGCTGCTCTTCAGGCAGGTTTTCACCGCCTTTCATCTTCATCAGGTTGAAACCTTCAGCGTACGCCTGCATCAAGCCGTACTCGATACCGTTGTGCACCATTTTGACGAAATGGCCAGCGCCAGCCGGGCCAGCATGGATGTAACCACGCTCGGCACGGTCATCGTCAGAGGTGCGATCCTTGGTCCGCGCAATATCGCCCATGCCTGGCGCCAGCGCTGCAAACAGCGGGTCCAGATGTTTCACGACAGCGCTGTCTCCGCCGATCATCATGCAATAACCGCGCTCCAGGCCCCAGACGCCGCCCGATGTACCCACGTCAACGTACTGGATGCCTTTCTCGGCCAGCGACTGCGAGCGACGAATGTCATCCTTGTAGAAGGTGTTGCCGCCATCAATGATGATGTCATCGGCGTCCAGCAACTCGCTCAAAGTCTCGATGGTGTCTTCGGTCGGCGCACCGGAAGGCAGCATGACCCAGACAGCACGGGGTTTGGCCAGGCCTGCGACCAGCGCTGGCAAATCGGCAACGGCGGTGGCGCCTTCCTGTTCCAGAGCGCTGACAAAGTCGGTATTGCGGTCAAAAACCACGGTTGTATGCCCATTGAGCATCAGACGCCGCGCGATATTCCCGCCCATACGGCCCAATCCAATAATTCCCAACTGCATGTACTGTTGCTCCCAACGACAAATAAATAGGTGTACAGCACCTCGGTGCAGCATTGCCCAAGGTGCCCGATCAGGATCAGCCCTGACACATGCTGCATAGTTTCGCACAAGCTGGAGGGCAGATTCCCGATTCAATACACTCAACAGACGGACGAAGCAGTAAAGACTGCAAAAAACGTAAAATTTTCAAGGTGCGACAAGACCGATCCATGTCTACCAGCCCGATCATGGGTGACAAAGTTTTCACATCCCCTTGGCGATACTTAAACACTTTGTGACTGCCCACTCTTGAGGCAGTACTCATGTGCTGTGCCTGGCTACATGGCACTGACCATTCAAGTAGTTATCAGCTGGAGCGCTGTATGGGGATGTTTAAACGCAGTAATACATCTGCGAAGGGATTCGATTGGGCAGGCCTTGGCTGGCTGTTCCTGTTCTTTTGGTATTTTTCCGGCATTACCCAACTGCTTATCCAGCTGACTGGCACTTCCGGGTTCTCAGGCTTTCGCCAAGCCTTTGTGATGAGTGCCATCTGGCTGGCCCCGATGCTGATGTTTCCCAGGCACACCCGGGCAATGGCGGCGGTCATTGGTGTCGTGCTGTGGGCCTGTTCGATGGCCAGCCTGGGCTACTTCTTTATCTATCAACAGGAATTCTCGCAAAGCGTCATCTTCATCATGTTCGAGTCGAACATCTCTGAAGCTGGCGAATACATGACCCAGTACTTTGCCTGGTGGATGGTGCTGGCATTCCTGGCACATACCGCCTTTGCGGTGTTTCTGTGGACCCGCCTGCGCCCGGTGTATTTGCCGCGCATGCAGGCCTGGGCTGCAGCGGTGGCCATATTGGTGGCGGTTATCGGCTACCCGCTGGTCAAACAGACGATCAAGCACGACAACCTGGCCACGGCCATGGAAAGCTTCGAAAGCCGTGTTGAACCTGCAGTACCGTGGCAGATGTTAGTAGCTTATCGCCGCTACCTGGAGCAACTAGACAACATGCAGGGCATGCTCGCCAGCGTCAGCAAGATCCCGCCGCTGACCAACCTCAAGGACAACGAGGCCGGCAAGCCGACTACCCTGGTACTGGTCATTGGCGAGTCCACCAACCGCCAGCGCATGAGCCTGTATGGTTATCAGCGCGAAACCACGCCAAACCTCGACAAGTTGCGCGATCAACTGGCCATTTTCGACAACGTGGTGACACCGCGGCCCTACACCATTGAAGCGCTGCAACAAGTGCTGACCTTTGCCGACGAAGAAAACCCCGACCTGTACCTGAGCACCCCGTCACTGGTCAGCGTGATGAAGCAAGCCGGTTACAAAACCTTCTGGGTCACCAACCAGCAAACCATGACCAAGCGCAACACCATGCTCACGACCTTCTCCGAGCAGGCTGACCAGCAGGTTTACCTCAACAACAACCGCAACCAGAACGCCCGCCAATATGATGGCGACGTGATTGAGCCCTTCAACAAGATCCTGGCCGACAGCGCCCCGCGCAAGCTGATCGTGATTCACCTGCTCGGTACGCATATGAGCTACCAGTACCGTTATCCACCGACCTTTGACAAATTTGTCGACCGTAGTGGCGTACCCGCCGGTTTGAGCGATGCACAAG
>NZ_JASJWL010000093.1:0-12711 GCF_035019225.1 Pseudomonas sp. CCC4.1
GAACTCAGTAGTGAAACGATGCATCGCCGATGGTAGTGTGGGGTTTCCCCATGTGAGAGTAGGTCATCGTCAAGATTGAATTCCGAAACCCCTGTCTGCTAACGCAGACAGGGGTTTTGTTTTTGCGCGACGTAAATCCCCAGCGCCCTTTCTGTTCGTCTGAACCCCCTTCCAAAAGCCAAACCTCAAATCGTACAGCTGCGCTTTCGTCGGATTAAGCACATTGCCATCAAACGTGGCTAAGTATTCTGCCGTCCGTGCCGACAGCCTGTTGAGCATTGCGTGCGAGCAGAGCTGCCAACAGGTTGCACACACCGTACGCATCCCAACTTTTGGCATAAGAAGTCCCATGCTATGAATCTCAAGTTCAGTCATAAAATCCTTCTGGCCGCTTCAGGCGTCGTGGTTCTGGCGTTTGCGTTATTCACGTTGTACAACGACTATCTGCAGCGCGACACTATCAAGCAGAACATCGAGTCCTCGGTGCAACAGGCTGGCAACCTGACAGCCAGCAGCGTTCAGAACTGGCTTGGTGGCCGCATTCTGGTGCTGGAGAGCCTGGCACAGAATATTGCGCAGCAAGGCAGCCAGGCTGATCTCCCTGGCCTGGTTGATCAGCCGGCATTCACCTCCAACTTTCAGTTCACCTACGTCGGGCAAGCCAATGGCGTGTTTACTCAACGCCCTGACGCGACCATGCCTGCAGGTTATGACCCCCGCGAGCGCCCCTGGTACAAGCAAGCTGTAGGCGCCGGTCAGACCATGTTGACACCTCCTTATATGGCAGCTGTCGGAGGCCTGATTGTGACCATCGCCATGCCCGTTAAAAAAGGCGGTGAGTTGTTGGGTGTGGTGGGAGGTGACCTGAGCCTGGACAGCCTGGTCAAAATCATCAATTCGGTTGATTCCGGTGGCCTGGGCTACGCGTTTCTGGTGAGCAGTGATGGCCAGGTTATCGTTAGCCCGGATAAAGATCAGGTGATGAAGAACCTGAAGGACATTTACCCGGTCAGTACTCTGCGCATCGAGAAGGGCATTCAGGAAGTGACGCTCAATGGTCATGAGCGGATTATTTCCTTTACCCCGGTGACAGGCCTGCCGTCCGCGGATTGGTATATCGGTCAGTCAATAGACAAAGAAAAAGCATACGCGCCGCTGTCTAAATTCCGTACGTCTGCGTTGATTGCAATGTTTATTGCAGTGGCCGCGATTGCGTTGTTGTTGAGTTTGTTGATCCGTGTACTGATGCGTCCACTGACCACCATGGGCCGTGCGATGCAGGATATCGCCCAGGGCGAGGGTGACTTGACGCGCCGTCTGGTCATTGAGAACAAGGACGAATTCGGTGAACTGGCCAGCTCGTTCAACCAGTTTGTCGAGCGTATCCACGCCTCGATCAGCGAAGTGTCTTCTGCTACTCGTCAGGTTCATGACCTGTCACACCGCGTTATGGCCTCGTCCAACGCTTCCATTGTCGGCTCGGACGAGCAAAGTGCGCGCACCAACAGTGTCGCCGCGGCGATCAATGAACTGGGTGCCGCCACCCAGGAAATCGCCCGCAACGCCGCCGATGCTTCGCAACATGCAAGCGGTGCCAGCGAGCAGGCAGATGACGGTCGCAAAGTGGTTGAACAGACCATCCAGGCCATGACCGAGCTGTCGCAGAAGATCAGTTTGTCGTGTGCGCAAATAGAAACCCTGAATGCCAGCACCGACAACATCGGGCACATTCTGGATGTGATCAAAGGTATCTCTCAGCAGACCAACCTGCTGGCCCTCAACGCAGCCATTGAGGCTGCGCGTGCAGGCGAAGCGGGTCGCGGCTTTGCCGTGGTGGCGGATGAGGTGCGCAACCTCGCCCACCGCACTCAGGAGTCGGCAGAGGAGATACATAAAATGATCACCTCGCTGCAGGTAGGCTCCCGCGAAGCGGTCAGCACCATGAATGCGAGTCAGGTCTCCAGCGAGGAGAGTGTCGAGGTCGCCAATCAGGCGGGTGCCCGTTTGATCAGCGTGACTCAGCGCATCGATGAGATCGACGGTATGAACCAGTCGGTTGCCGCCGCCACTGAAGAGCAAACGGCAGTGGTCGAAACCCTCAATGTGGATATCAACCAGATCAACTTGCTTAACCAGCAAGGTGTGGTGAACCTTAACGAAACCCTCAAGGACTGCGATGCGCTATCGCAGCAGGCCAGCCGTCTCAAGCAACTGGTCGACAGTTTCAAAATCTGAAACCCGCAGGTCAGCAATAAGTTATCCACAGCCCTGGCGATTCATATGTCAGGGCTGTTTTGTTTTGACCATGCTCAAGTAGTAGGTAATAGCCTTCACCCCGCGCTGCAGGTGCAACTCCAGCTCTGCAATACAAGCCTCGACATCTCTGGCCCGGGCATAACGCAACAACGCACGGTGATCGTCCTGGCACAACTTGCCAAGGTTCATCTGCTCAAGGTTGAAGCGTAGAAAACGCTCTTCTTCAATTAGCCCGGCCTCAATGAGTGCCAGCAGTTTTTTATTAGGAGCCTTGCAGTAAAGCGCCTGATGAAATTGCCGATTGAGTGTGCCGATTTTTCCGAAGTCTTTTTCGATCTCGAGCGCTTCGATATAGCCCTCGGCTTCTTCGAAATCCTCTTTGCTCAACAGTGGTACTGACAGGCGCAGTGCCTGGGCTTCGAGCAACTGTCGCAGTTCATAGGTCTCGAGCGAGTTGTCTTCAATCAAAGGAGCGACCACGGCACCCTTGTATTGCACGACCTGCAGCAAACCTTGAGCTTCTAGCTGACGCAGTGCTTCGCGTACAGGCATACGGCTGACGCCAAACAACTTCGCCAGTGCTTCCTGGCGAATGGCTGTACCGCAAGGCAAACGGCCATCAAGAATGGCGTTGCGCAAGGTTTCTTCGATCTCCGAGCGCGCCAGGTGAGCGGGTATGGGACCCGACACAACTATGCTGTTTAAGGGATTGTTTTTGACGGCCACGTTGCGACTACCTGTGCCGACGAACCGGCATACATGTTTGGATCCAATTCAAGTTAGGTACTGACCTGATTGCTGTCAAACCTTGTTACGCATAGTTTAGCGTGACTGCGGGATAAGAGATTGCATGGGGCCACTATCTTTCTTGGCGGGTGCCCTCCCTTTTGTTATGGGCTGTGCCCTACAATCGCCGAAGTTAGAGCTGCCCGATTTGCAGCACCAATGCACAGCAGGTGAGGGATGGGCGTACTCAGCAACAACGATGTGGGTGAGCAACGGTTTGAACTCCTGTTACAGCCCTCTAACGTTTTTTCCAGCCTGATTCGTCAGCCGTGGCTGTGGTGTATTTTGCTGCTGGCCGCAGGAGTACGCTTTTACGGTTTCACCGCCTCGGCGATCTGGTGCGACGAAGGCTCCAGCCTGATGCTGAGCGACTACCCGCTGTCGGGGATCTGGTTTCATGCTGCGCACGATGTTCACCCTCCGTTGTATTTCATGCTGTTGCACGGCTGGATAGCGCTGTTTGGTGACAGCCTGGTCTCGATTCGTTCCCTGAGTGTCCTGCCCGGCATTGCCACGGTATTTTTCGGTATCTGGCTGGTACGGCTGGTGGCCACCCCGCGGGCTGCATTGCTGGCGGGCCTGCTGCTGGCGTTATTGCCTACCGCCGTGCGCTACAGCCAGGAAGTGAGGATGTATTCACTGATGGGGTTGTGGCTGATAGCTGCCACAATCGCGCTGGTGTACTGGGTCAAGGCCCCGCATAAGTATCGCTACCCGGTGCTCTACACCGTGCTGATGGCGGCTGCTTTTTACACCCATTACTTCACAGCGTTTTGTGTAATGGCCCATTGGCTGTACCTGTTGCTAAGTGGCCGCAGCAGCGGCTGGCTGATCAGGCGCCCGGCCTGGTGGCTGGTTAACGTTGCCATTGTGCTGTTGTTCCTGCCCTGGCTGCCGGGGTTGGTGGATTTGCTGCAACATATGGATGAACTCAAGAGTGGCGGTGATGTGGGGTGGGAGCCTGCAGTCGATGCCCGCTCCTTGCCCGCCATGACGTGGCAGCTGTTGATACAGGATGAAGGCGACTACCTGCCCTGGCCGTTGTTCTGGCTGGCACCGCTGGCACTGCTTGGCGGCGTCGCAGGAATGGCTGTACGCGATTCAAGCCCGCATAAATTCATCACGTTGATCGTGATCTACACCCTGCTGCCGATCCTGGCCATTTACGCCGTATCCTTTATCTCGCCTCTGTTTATCGAACGCTATGTGATGTTTGCAGCGTTGGGTTTGCCGCTGCTTGTGGCGATTGCAGTCGATCAACTGTTCAAGCGCAAGCGGGCGCTGGCCATAGCGCTGCTGACACTGTTCATTGGCGCCGAAGTGACGGGCTTGCGCAGCAACTTCAGCAGCGATGCCGATCATTTTGATCGTCTGGTGGAGCACGTTAACCAGCAGTTCAAACCCGGTGACCGGATCGTCGTCAGTGACTTGTTCTGGTACTTCAGCTTTGTCTATTACAACAAGACCGGATTTCAACCGATGCTCTATACGCCGCCACTGGAAGATGGCACTTCAGGGCGCCCGAATGACTATGGCTTTGGCACGCTGGTCAATGGCCACGGCACGAGTATCTATGTCGATCGCCTGAGCGATATGCCCCCAGGCCCGGGTCGTATCTGGCTGATCAGCAGCAAACTGCAGCCCGACGACTTCAGTGCAATTCCCATGGATTGGCGCAAAGCACAGGACCTGGCCGTCGATGACACTCAGGCTCGTCTATATTTGACCTGCGTTGCCGCCAAATGCGGCTCTGAACCTGAATGGAGTCAACTCGATGCAAAAGCCAACCCATAGCCTGCCATCCTTGTTCAAGCAGCTGGGCCTGCCGTCCAGCCCGGAAGATATCGAAAAGTTTGTCACCACCCACTCGCCACTCAAGCCTGACCTCAAGCTTGAAGATGCTTTTTTCTGGACGCCCGCCCAAGCGGCTTTTTTGCGTGAGGAGCATCTTGAAGACGCTGACTGGGCTGAAGTTGTCGACCAATTGAATCTGATGCTGCGGCAAAAACCTGTCACGGGCCCTAAGAAATAAATAGCAACACTTGACTGTGCTCATCTGGCCGCGCAATATTAATAGTTAGCAAACTAACATTATGTGACGCCTCTTGCCTGACACTCTCGATCCACTGCAAATGAGCATCAGCACCGGCATGGTGGTTGCGACTCGCCATTGGCGTCGCGTCTGCCAGGCCACGCTGGTCAACTATGGTATTTCCGAAGCCTGCGCCATGCCGCTGCTGATCATCGGCCGCCTGGGTGAGGGTGTGCGGCAAGTCACCGTGGCCCACGCTGCCGGGATGGAAAGCCCGTCGCTGGTGCGCTTGCTCGATCAACTGTGCAAGGCTGGCTATGTGCGCCGCTGTGAAGATGCCAGCGACCGCCGCGCCAAAACCCTGAGCCTGACCGACACCGGGCGTGCTCTGGTGCAATCGATTGAAGCTCAGCTTGTACAACTGAGAAGGGCCGCTCTGGCCGATATTCCAGTGGCTGACCAGGAAGCTGCGTTGCGTGTGATCAAAGCCTTCGAAGCTGCCGGACAACTGCCTGACGGGGCTGCCTCTTGAACGGTTTTTTCAGCAGCATGCCGCCTGCCCGCGACTGGTTCTACGGGGTACGTACCTTCGCCGCGTCGATGATCGCGCTGTATATCGCCTTGCTGATGGAAATGCCTCGCCCTTACTGGGCCATGGCTACGGTCTATATCGTCTCCAGCCCCTTTGTCGGGCCCACCAGCTCCAAGGCCGTGTACCGAGCCCTGGGCACGCTGATAGGCGCTGCTGCAGCGGTATTTTTTGTGCCGCTGTTTGTCCAGACACCGTTCTTGCTGGTGCTGGTGATTGCCCTCTGGACGGGCATTTTGTTGTTCCTGTCGCTGCACCTGCGCACCGCCAACAGCTACGTGTTCATGCTCGCCGGCTACACCATGCCCATGATCGCCCTGCCGATTGTGGATAACCCGCTGAATGTGTTCGACATCGCCGTTTCGCGTACTGAAGAAATCATGCTCGGTATCGTCTGCGCGGCGGTCGTAGGCAGCATGTTCTGGCCTCGGCGCCTGACGCCGGTATTTATCGACGCGGCGGCCAAGTGGTTTGCCGATGCGAGCAATTACAGCAAGCACTTTCTGGCCCGCGATGTCGAACCCAGCAAAGCCAGTGGCCTGCGTTCATCAATGGTGGCGACGTTCAACAGCCTTGAAATGATGATTGGCCAGTTGCCTCATGAGGGCGCGCACCCGCAGACCGTGCGCAACACCAAAGAGCTGCGTGGACGCATGATCCACCTGCTGCCGGTGGTCGATGCCCTGGACGATGCACTCTATGCGCTGGAGCGTCGCGCTCCTGAGCTGCTCGACAAGGTCACGCCATTGCTCGACCACGCCCAGGCATGGCTTGAGCGCACCCGTGAGGGCGCCTCGATCCAGCAGTGGCAAGCATTGCGCCATGAACTTGAAGCGTTGCAGCCCAGCGCCGCCGCTCTGGATGATCGGCGCCAACTGGTGCTCTCCAACGTGCTGTACCGGCTGGGTGAGTGGATCGACCTGTGGCAAGACTGCCGCAGCCTGCAAGAGGCCATCTCGACCGGTAACCAGGATGTCTGGCGTGCGGTCTATCGGCATTGGCGCCTGGGTCGCCTGACGCCGTTCCTGGATCGCGGGCTGATGCTTTATTCAGCGTTCTCTACCGTCACCGCGATTGTCGTCGCCTCGGTGTTGTGGATTCTGCTCGGCTGGACTGACGGCGCCAGTGCGGTGATTCTGGCCGCCGTGGCCTGCAGCTTTTTTGCCGCGATGGACGATCCGGCGCCACAGATCTACCGGTTCTTTTTCTGGACCTCGCTGTCGGTGCTGTTTGCCAGCCTCTACCTGTTTGTGATCCTGCCCAACCTGCATGACTTCCCGATGCTGGTGCTGGCGTTTGCCGTGCCGTTTATCTGCGTCGGCACCCTGACCGTGCAACCGCGCTTTTACCTGGGCACCTTGCTGACTATCGTCAACACCGCCTCGTTTATCAGTATCCAGGGTGCCTACGACGCGGACTTCATGGTGTTTATGAACGCCAACCTGGCCGGCCCCGTCGGCCTGCTGTTTGCCTTCGTCTGGACCCTGATCGCGCGCCCGTTCGGTGCCGAACTGGCGGCCAAACGCCTGACCCGCTTCAGCTGGCGTGACATTGTCAGCCTGACCCAGCCCGCCACCCTGGCCGAACACCGGCAAATGGGCGCGCAAATGCTCGACCGCCTGATGCAGCACTTGCCGCGTCTGGCCCTGACCGGGCAGGACACCGGCAGCGCCTTGCGTGACCTGCGGGTGGCCCTCAACCTGCTCGATCTGCTGGCCTACGCACCCAGGGTTACGGGCGGGCCGCAACTGTTGCTGCGCCAGGTGGTCAGTGATGTGGGTGACTACTTTTGTGCCTGCCTCAAGGCGGGTGAGCGCCTGCCAATGCCAATGGGCCTGCAAATGACCATGGACCGCACGCGTCGCGCCCTCAACGCCAATGACCTGCAAGCCGAAGGCGAGGCACGAGTGCATCTGTTGCACGCCCTCAGCGGCCTGCGTCTGGCGTTGCTGCCCGGTGTCGAATTTATTGTCGACAACGACGACCGGCCACATCCCCAGGCCCACATTGAGGGAGCGCCGCTATGATCGGTGACGTAGATATCAGCGGGGTTTTCCTGCCCACGCTCCTGGTACTGATGGGCATCACCTACTTGTTGTTTCTGGTGGTTCACGGGTTACTCACCCGTGTGCACTTTTACCGCCTGGTCTGGCACCGGGCTTTGTTCAACGTCGGTCTCTACGCTCTGTTACTCGGCGTTGTGGATTCGTTCAGTCGATATCTGATGACATGAAAAAACCTTTACTGACCCTGGGCCGTGTCGTTCTCACCTTATTGGTGGTGACGTTTGCCTGCGTCGTGGTCTGGCGCATGACCATGTACTACATGTTTGCTCCCTGGACCCGTGACGCCCACATTCGCGCCGACATCGTGCAAATCGCCCCCGACGTGTCGGGCCTGATCAAGCAGGTGGATGTGCGTGACAACCAGCCCGTCAGCCGTGATCAGGTGTTGTTTGTCATCGACCAGGAGCGCTTCAAGCTGGCGCTGCGTCAGGCCGAAGCCACCGTGGCCGATCGCAAGGAGACCCTGGCCCAGGCCCAACGTGAGAGCCGCCGTAACAAAGGCCTGGGCAACCTGGTCGCCCGCGAACAGCTTGAAGAAAGCCAGTCCCGTGAAATGCGCGCCCAGGCCGCACTGATTGAGGCCCAAGTGGCCGTGGACAGCGCCCAGCTCAATCTGGATCGTACGGTGGTGCGCAGCCCCGTCGATGGTTACGTCAACGACCGGGCTCCACGGGTCAATGAGTTCGTCACGGCGGGGCGGCCGGTCTTGTCGATCGTCGACAGCAGCTCGTTCCATATCGACGGCTATTTTGAAGAAACCAAACTCGATGGCATCCATGTCGGCCAAAGCGTCGATATCCGTGTCATTGGTGATAACGCACGTTTGCGCGGGCATGTTGAAAGCATTGTGGCGGGCATCGAAGACCGTGACCGCACCAGTGGCCAGAACCTGCTGCCCAACGTCAACCCTGCGTTCAGCTGGGTGCGATTGGCGCAACGGATTCCGGTACGCATCGTGTTTGACGACGTGCCTGAAGACTTTCGCATGATCGCCGGCCGCACCGCGACCGTGTCCATCATCGAAGATTCGGCCAAAGCCCAGCCTGCCCCGGAGCGCGCGCAATGAAAGCCGTTCGTCTGGCAGCCGTAGGACTGGGGCTGCTGCTGTCCGGTTGCCAACTGCTTGGCCCTGACTACCAATTGCCCAAAGACGCGGCCATGCAGCGCCCGGACTTGCAGGGCCAACTGGCTGGCGAGGGCGCCAACGTGGTGTCCGCCCCGGTTCCAGTTGACTGGTGGAAGCTCTATGAGGACCCCAGGCTCAATGAACTGGTGCGCCAGGCGCTGGCCTCCAACACTGATCTGCGGGTCGCTGCGGCGAACCTGTCGCGGGCGCGGGCCCAGGTTGAGCAGGCACAGTCGGCCGGTGGCTGGAGTGGTTCTGTGAAAGCGGGCGCCCAGCGCCTGCAGGAGTCCGGTGAAGCGTTCCTGCTGGCGGACAAGGTGCCGGTAGCCAATGTCGGTGATCTGGGTATCAGCACTTCATACCAGTTCGACTTGTGGGGCACTTTGCAGCGCGGGATCGAAGCGGCACAGGCCAACGCCGACGCGACTCAGGCTGCCGCCGACACCGCGCGCATCACTCTGGTGGCGGATGTGGTGCGGGCGTACACCCAAGTGTGCGCAGCCAATGAGGAACACCACATCGCAGAAGAGTCCCTCAAGCTGCAAGCGCAAAGTACCAGCCTGACCCAGCGCCTGCGTGATGCGGGTCGCGGTGATGAAACCCAGGTCACCCGTTCTGAAACCCAGTTCAAATCGTTGCGCGCAGAATTGCCCCGTTACGAAGCATTGCGCCAGTCCGGCCTGTTCCGTTTGTCGATGTTGCTGGCCAGGCCGCTGGATCAACTGCCCGCCGGTGTGGCTACCTGCGCCGAGCTGCCGCATATCGCGCAATTGCTGCCCGTGGGGGACGGTGCAGCACTGCTTAAACGCCGCCCGGACGTGCGTCAGGCCGAACGCCATCTGGCCGCCGCCACCGCCGAAATCGGTGTGGCCACAGGTTCGCTGTACCCGGACATCAGCATCGGTGCCAGCATTGGCACAGTGGGGATTATCGACAACCTGGGCACGGCCCCTACTAACCGCTGGGGCTTCGGCCCGATGCTGAGCTGGACGATTCCGACCAATGGCTCGCGAGCCCGAATTCGTGAGGCCGAGGCGGTGACTCAAGGCGCTTTGGCCAAGTTTGACGGTGTGGTGCTCAATGCCATCCGTGAAACCCAGACCAGCCTGGTGCAATACACGGCGTTGCTGCAGCGCCGTGATGCCCTGGCAGAGGCCGAGTTGTCGGCCAAAACGGCGGCCGACCAGACCCATCAGTTCTTCCAGGCGGGGCGCGAGTCATTCCTGGCCGATCTGCAGGCAACCCGCACCTACACTGACATGCGCGCGCAATTGTCGGCGGCCAACACCCAGGTTGCCATGAGTCAGATCGATCTGTTCCTGGCCTTGGGTGGGGGCTGGGAAAGTGGACGAACGCAAGCGGCGACAAACGCCAAACCCTGACAGCGTTGCTATGCTCTGAATTATCGGTATCAGAACGATGGTTCAGGGCGTTTGCGGTCTGTAGCCCTCCTCATCGTGCAGACCATGCCTGATGGGGATACTAATAATGAAAAACCCTTATGCTCCCGGCTTCTGGTGTGCAGTGGCAGCCGTGGTGCTGCTTTCGGCGACCTACTTCTACGGCATCATGCTGGCGCACCAGATCGACAAGGCAATGATCTTTCTCGATAGCGCGAGTGCGTTGATTGCCGTTCTGGCCATAGTGGTGGTGGCCTGCGCCTCGGTGCAAACCCGGCAGATCAAAAAACGCCAGATCAACCAGGGCCAGACCCGCGTCCTGATCTGGGACACCAAGGTTGCCCTGCGGCGGGTAGAGACGGTATTTGACCGCTATTTCTGGGGCAGTTACTGGCAACCGGGCCGGACCTTCCAGGAGTTTATGGGCGAACTTACCGGCACCCCGCTGGAAAAAAGCCTCGAAGCCCTCAAGACCCAATGCCTGAAACTCGACAAGGCCCTGCCATCCGAAGAGCGCCAATGGCTCGACACTGCGCGTGAGCTCTCGAATGTCGCGGCAGCGATGGCGCGTGAGCGTTATCAGCTGGATTACTCGGACGTTTCTTTTAATTCCGTAGGAGAAACATGCATCGACCATGATCTGGAAGTGCTGGTGTACACCTGGAGTGCCAGTCTCAAGAGTTTCGACCACCAGCTCGACGAAATTGACCAGCGTTACGCCCAACCTGCATAAAGCCAGGTATCACGTTGGAGGAGCGTCTGCTCTGCTGCCAGTGTTAATCTGCTAGCACTTTTCGGCCCATGAAGGGCTTGGCAAAGACCGCTTTACTTTCAACATAACGGACATTGAACGGGTCAATTGATGAATAAACCATTAGGTGTGCTGGTAGGGATCGTTGTTGTCGCCGGGGCGCTGAATACCGCTGGCGCGTGGTATACCGGCAGCAAAATCGAGGGTGTGTTGCAGACCTCGATCGAGCAGACCAACCAGGAGCTGGCCAAGCAGCTGCAAGGCACCACCACTCACGGCACTATTGAGCTGGTTTCCATTGAGCGCAACCTCTACAGCAGCACCGCGCACTATCGCCTGAAGATCCAGGACGACAAGGCGGGCCCGGATGCGAAGCCGGTGGAATTGCTGTTTGTCGATAATATCGAGCATGGTCCATTGCCGTGGTCGCGTATCAAGACGTTCAAGTGGATGCCAGTGATGGCGGTCAGCAATTACTCGCTGGAAAAAACCCCATTTACCGAAAAGTGGTTTGCCGCAACCAAGGATCAGGCTC
This sequence comes from Pseudomonas sp. CCC4.1, assembly GCF_035019225.1. NCBI lineage: Bacteria > Pseudomonadati > Pseudomonadota > Gammaproteobacteria > Pseudomonadales > Pseudomonadaceae > Pseudomonas > Pseudomonas sp. CCC4.1. The sequence continues at coordinate 11,542 of NZ_JASJWL010000093.1, forward strand.
CGCTCAAAGGTCAGGTCACCCTGGGTTACGACCGCTCGGTTGACGGTCATATGGAGCTGATGGCACTGGAGACCCAGCTGGACGAGCACTCCACCTTCAGCTTCTCGGGCATGACCATGCAAGCCCAGACCGATGCTGATGGCCAGAACCTCAAGGCCAAAGGCTATATGGACCACCTCAAGCTCAATGCGATCACGATTGAGAACCCGCCGGTAACGGTCGAGCTCAACGGCCTGACCCTGGCCAGTGACCTGAAGAAGACCGACTTTGGCTTCTATCTTGGGCAGAACGTGATGGCGCTGAGCGAAGGTCAGCTGACTTATGGCGTCAAGCAATCGGTGATCAAACTCAAGAACTTCGAGTACACGGATTCTGCTTCCGCCAATGGCAACCTGATGTCCGGGCGTCTGGCCTATAACGTCGGTGATATCACCCTGGATGGCAAGCCGGTGGGCAGTGCGCAAATGGTACTGACTGCCAGCAGCCTGGATATCCCGGCCATGCAGGCGCTGCTGCAGATTTATCAGAACAAGTTCCAGCCTCAGGCCGACGGTACCCTGCCGCAAACCCCGCTGACCCCGGCGGAGCAAGTGCAGATGCAGCTTCAGGTTGAAAAAATTCTGGCTGCCAAACCGCAACTGGCGTTGGAGAAATTCACGATCAAGACCGCCAATGGTGAAAGCCAGCTCAACGTTGTCATGGGGCTGGCCAAGCCGACCTCATTTGAGCAGCCGCCAGTTGACGTTACCAAGCAGATGCTGACCGCGCTGGATGCCAAGCTGTTGCTGTCCAAGCCGATGATTGCTGATTTGTCAGCGGTGCAGGCACAGTTGGTTGGCCAGACCGATCCGCAAGCCATTGCCAAGATGGCCAGCATGAACAGCGAGATGGCAGGCGTGATGGCGGTGCAAACCGGGCTGGCCAAAGTGGAGGGCAACAACATCCTGGCTTCGCTCAATTACGCTGATGGCCAGGTGGATCTCAATGGCCAGAAAATGAGCCTTGAAGACTTCATCACTGCGATGAGTACCCGCTTTGGTGGTGTGGCCAGCCAGTAAAGCCGCGACTTAAACTGTGGGAGCGAGCCTGCTCGCGAACGATCTTCGAGCAGGCTCGCTCCCACTGTCTTGCTCTGTTCAATAAGCCAATGACCAGGTCATGGTGTATGTG
>NZ_JASJWL010000094.1:0-12708 GCF_035019225.1 Pseudomonas sp. CCC4.1
CAGTGGATCAGGCCAGCACCTGACGTTGAGGGTGCCAATGAACCTGTGGGAGCTGGCTTGCCTGCGATGCTTGCAACCCGGTATGTCTAAATAACCGGGGCGCTGCCATCGCGAGCAAGCCCGCTCCCACAGTGGATCAGGCCAGCACCTGGCGTTGAGGGTGTCAATGAACCTGTGGGAGCTGGCTTGCCTGCGATGCTTACAACCCGGTAGGTCTGAATGACCAAGGCGCTGACACAGTGCGCTTGATTAGAACGCACCCATGTAGTCACGCTTGCCGATCTCAACACCATTGTGGCGCAGGATCGCGTAAGCCGTGGTCACATGGAAGAAGAACTGCGGCAGGCCGTAGGTCAGCAGGTAAGCCTGACCAGTGAAGCGTTTTTCTTTAGGCGTGCCCTGACGGGTGATGATTTCGATGCCTTCCTTGCCATCGATTTGCTCTGGCTTGATCCCGTCGACAAACGCCAGCACTTTGCTGATCAAGGCTTGCAGGTCGGCAAAGGTCACTTCGCTGTCGTCATATTTTGGCAATTCGATTTCAGCCAGACGGCCCGAAACACCCTTGGTGAAATCAACGGCGATTTGCACCTGACGCACCAGCGGGAACATGTCCGGGGCCAGGCGCGCCTGCAAAAACACGCTCGGGTCGATGTTCTTGGCCGTTGCGTGAGCTTCAGCCTTGGCCAGCACACCGCTCAGGGCGTTGAGCATTTGTTTGAACACTGGAACGGAAGCGGCGTACAGAGAGATAGTCATGGAAGTCTCGACAGTCTGTGGGCAGGAATGCAATGTGCGCCGATTATAGACACGCCAGCGCCCATCTGGTGTATGAAGATCAACCCCAAGCTCAGCCCCTGGACACCCATATGCCCTCCGCTCATCCCTCTACAGCTCCAGCAGCGGACCCGACCCAGGCGCTCTATCGCAAAATCACCCGCAAACTCATTCCCTTTCTCTGCTTCTGTTATCTGGCCGCTTATCTGGACCGGATCAATATCGGCTTCGCTAAATTGCAGATGCTAGGTGACCTGCAGTTCAGCGAAACGGCATTTGGCCTGGGGGCGGGGCTGTTTTTTGTCGGCTATATCCTGTTCGAGGTACCCAGCAATCTGCTTCTGGAGAAAGTCGGCGCCAGGGTCTGGATAGCCCGGATCATGATCAGCTGGGGCCTGCTTTCGGCCTGCACCCTGCTGGTCACCACGCCTGCCCAGTTCTATGTTGTACGCTTTCTGCTGGGGGTGGCCGAAGCCGGTTTTCTGCCCGGGGTGCTGTATTACCTGACCACCTGGTTCCCGACCCAGCGACGGGGCCGCATCATTGCCCTGTTTATGATCGGCATGCCGCTGTCCAGTGTCGTTGGCGGGCCACTGTCGGGCTGGATCATGGTCGCCTTCGACAATACGGCGGGGCTGCGCGGCTGGCAGTGGCTGTTTGTGCTTGAGGCGATCCCCAGCGTATTGCTGGGCATCCTGACCTTCTGGGTTCTGCCAGACAGCCATCACACGGCAAAATGGCTGAACGCCGACGAAAAAGCGTTACTGGAACAGCAACTGCACCAGGACAACGCCGAAGGCCAGAACAGCAAGCACAGTTTTCGCGACGGGTTCTTTAACCTCAAGATCTGGATGCTGGGGGGTATCGACTTCTCCATCCTGCTTAGCGCCTACGCAATGGCATTCTGGATGCCGACGTTTATCCGTAACGCCGGTGTGGCCGACAACTTCCATATTGGCCTGCTCACCGCCCTGCCCAGCGTTGCAGCCCTGATCGGCATGCTGATGATTGGCGCCAGCAGCGACCACTATCGAGAACGCCGCTGGCATATCATTGTGCCCTTTGTGATTGGCGCGGCCGCGATGGCAGCCAGCACTTTTTTCAGCGACAACCTGCTTGTGATCGTTTTGCTGTTTGCCATTGCCTCGGCCGCCATCATTGGCGCCGTACCGGTGTTTTTCAGCTTGCCGGCCACCTTTCTCAAGGGCCGTGCTGCCGCTACCGGCTTCGCCCTCGCGTGTTCGCTGGCCAATATCGCAGGGCTGGTGAGCAATTCCCTGATGGGTATCGCCATCGACGTAACGGGCAGCAGTTCCGGCGCGCTGTGGTTCTTCGCCAGTTGCCTGCTAGTGAGCTGCCTGCTGGTGATCGCGCTGCCTGCCAAAGTGGTTAACCGCTGACACGCAAAAAGACTCTCTGCCACAGACGGGGCTAGATGCCAGTCGCTCTACCGCGCAAAAAACACCACAATGGTCGCTGGCAACGGTTACTCAAATTGGAGATGAAAATGGACGTTCCCGCTGATCAGTTCTCAGAACAGGTACCAAACGATGCTGACGCAGGACCTCTGCTCAACAGTACCGAGATCCGTATTCTCGGCTCCCTAATCGAGAAACAGGCTACCAACCCGGAAACCTACCCGCTGACGCTCAATGCCCTTGTGCTGGCGTGCAACCAGAAAACCAGCCGCGAGCCGGTGCTCAACCTGACCCAGGGCCAGGTCGGGCAAAGCCTGCGCGCCCTCGAAGGGCGTGGCTTTACCCGCCTGGTGATGGGCAGCCGCGCTGATCGCTGGGAACACAAGGTCGACAAGGCGCTGGAGCTGGTGCCTGCGCAAGTGGTGTTGCTGGGCCTGCTGTTCCTGCGCGGTCCGCAAACCCTCAACGAGTTGCTGACCCGCAGTTCGCGCATGCACGACTTTGAAGACACCGAACAGGTCCAGCATCAGCTTGAACGCCTGATTGCCCGTGATCTGGCCCTGCTGGTACCGCGTCAGAGCGGCCAACGCGAAGACCGTTACATGCACGCCCTGGGCGACCCGGCCGATATCGAAACCATCATGACTGCACGCCAGCAACCTGCAGAACGCTCAAGCGCGCAGGCAGTCTCGATAGAGCGTTTCGAAGCCCTTGAGGCGCGCATTGCAGCCCTCGAAGCCCGTCTGGCAGAGCTGGAGTAAAAGCGTTTTGGGGGCGAGCTCACTCGCCCCCAATCGCCATCAGCTGCGCGCGAATGCCACGGCCGCCTGGAACTGCTCGGCGGTGGGCCGCACACCGGTGTACAGCACAAACTGCTCCAGGGCCTGAATGGCAATAACCTCAAGTCCGGTGATGACCTGCTTGCCCTGGGCACGACCGCGCACGATCAGGGGTGTTTCAACCGGGATCGCCACCACGTCGAAGATAATATCCGCACGATCAATGGCATCTGCCTCGAAAGCCAGATCATCGGCCTCGGCCCCGCCCGCCATGCCGACAGGTGTAACATTGATCAGCATGTGCGGCCTGCGCTCGCCCAGCTCAGGCTGCCATTCATAACCGCAACTTGCCGCCAGCGCCGCCCCTGTTGCCTCGTTGCGCGCAACGATCAGGCCATTGCGATAACCGCCATCGCGCAGGGCCGATGCCACCGCCTTGGCCATGCCGCCACTGCCGCGCAGGGCAAAGGTCGTGTCTTTGGGTACTTTATGGCTGCCCAGCAGTTGGGCAATGGCTATGTAGTCGGTGTTATAGGCCTTGAGGTGGCCGTCGGTGTTGACGATGGTGTTGATCGAGGCAATGGCCCGGGCTGACGTGTCCAGTTCGTCCACCAGCTCGATGCAGGCCTCCTTGAACGGCATCGAAACGCCGCAACCACGAATGCCCAATGCCCGGATACCGGTCACTGCGCCCGCCAGATCCTTGCTGCTGAAGGCCTTGTAGTAAAAGTTCAAGCCCAGTTGTTCGTATAGATGATTATGAAAACGCAGCCCGAAATTACCCGGTCGACCCGACAACGATATGCACAGTCGGGTGTCTTTGTCCGGATTCATTTGCATGCTCATCTCCTTGCTGAATGCTTTTAGATGGACGGCACAAGCCGTACCGGGAGTTTTGTTGGATCATAGTGGAGCGCCAACGCTGAATCGTCTCAGCGCCCGCAGACCTTACACAAAATTTACCCGGACGCTTCGCAGTTTTTAAAATAAATACGGTCTTAATGTTATCCCCGGGTTTAACTGCGGTCTGGTGCAGGCCGAATCGTCGGGGCGGGAATTCGAGGAATCGTCATGATGCGTAGCATCCCCAAAATCGCTTTGCTTATCGGCACCCTGGCTGTTGCAGGGCAGGCATCGGCCCATGGTGGCTGGGGCCCCGGGCCTGCAATTTTTGGCGCGGTGGTGGGTGCCGCGGTGGTTGGCTCGGTTATCGCTGGCCACGAACAGCGCCCGGTGTATGTGCAGCAACCGGTGTATGTGCAGCCACAGCCGGTTTACGTACAGGCCCCACCTGTTTATTACCAACCGCAACCGGTGTATGTCCAGCCGCCCCAGCCCGTTTACTATCAGGGCTACTACGGTCGACCGCAACCGGTGTACTACGGTCCGCCACGGGGTTACTACGGCCCGCCGCGCTGGTAACCGGTGCTGGCAGCCGGCAGGCTTGGACAGCTGCCGGCAGGTCCGGATAGATCATGTGAATGTCGCGGACAAGACACCGTAACGCCCCGGACTGCGGCATCATGCAGCTTGGCTGGCGCAACAATCGGCACATTCATAAAAACAAGGACGACCTTTATGCCTACACAAAACCCGCACCATATCGTCGGGCTCTGCACCTCCAGCAAGGTGTACAACACTCTGACCGAGCTCAAGCAGCTCGAAGGTCACCGCACCGCCAAACTGCTCTCCCTGCTGACCCAGCACCTGGTTCGCGAAGGGCTGCTGAGTGATCAGGAAGTGATGCACATGCTCGATCAGGTGGTTGACTGACACCTCATCGACATCAATGACCACTATCACGCGCAATGATTTCTTGCGCAGCGGCACAGCCCGTAAGGTAGCGCCATTGTTGAAGGAGGTCTGTATGCCCAAGATTCATGTCATGTCGGTGATCGGCAGTGCCGTTCCCGCCCCGCTGCGTGCCGACGGCCTGCTGGCATGCTGGTATGTGGTCAGTGACGGCGTTGCCGTCAGCGGCCCGTTTACCTCGCGCGCCGCCGCCCAGCTCAAAGCCACCAGCGAAACAGATAAAACAGCGCCACACTCAACGCGACACTGAGCAGCACATTGCGGCTCCACAGCATCAGCCCGATGGCGCACAACCCGGCCAGCAGGTAGGGGTTGGCCAGGCTCAGATCCAGCTGATGGTCCTTGACGAAAATGATCGGCCCGCAAATCGCCGTCAGCATCCCCGGTACGGCAAAGCCCAAAAACTCCTTCACCCCTCGATTCAGGCGAATCGGCAAGCGTGGTTCCAGAAACAGGTAGCGGTTGAAAAACAGGATCAGCGTCATCCCGCCAATAATTGCCCAGATCATGCCCAGTACCCTCCCAGCCGCTTGCAGGCATAGCCCGCGACCATACCCGCCAACCCGGCCAGCACAATCGCCGACTCCCACTGCCAGTGACTGAACACCACCACCGTGAACAAAGAGACCGCCACGCAGACCACGGTCGGGATATTGCGCACCACCGGGGTAATCAACGCGATAAAGGTGGCCGCGATCGAGAACTCCAGCCCTAGCTGATCCAGCCCCGGGATGCTCTTGCCCAGCACCACGCCCAGCAGGGTGAAAATATTCCAGCCCACATACATGCACAGCCCCACACCCAGGGCATACCAGCGATTGAAGGTGTTCTGGTCGAAGGGGCTGACCAGGGCAAAGAACTCATCGGTGAGCAAAAAACCCAGCCCGAAGCGCCATTTGGGCTCGAGCGGCGCCACCAGCGGGCGCAAGTGCATGGCATAGAGCAAGTGTTGCGAGGTCAGCAGCAAGGTGGTGACCAGAATCGAAATCGCACTGGCACCGCCCTTGATCATGCCAATGGCAACCAGTTGCGCCGCGCCGGCAAACACAAACAGTGACAGCCCCTGGCTTTGCGCGGGGGTCAGCTGGGCATCGATTGCGGTGGAACCGGCCAGCAGCCCCCAGGGGGCACACGCCAGGGTCAGCGGCAGGCAGGCAATTGCGCCGCGCATAAACGCGGTTCGAGCAAGGGCATCAGGCATCAAAAACATTCCGGCAGTAAGCAGCGGCAAAGGGTCGCAACATCAGGGTAAAAAGTCTTGAACGATCTTGCTCTGCTGCCCTCATAACTTGACGCGGACCGCGTGAAAACAGCCCGCCGCGTTTGACGAGAGAGCAAACCTGGTCTTTAGTCAGCCGCATTCAAGAGACGTTAATTCCGATCAACCGCTGCCACGAGGAACCACCATGAAAGACCTGAAATCCGCCAAGGAAAGCAGAAAGGCCGATCTGCGGACACCTACGGCACTGAGCGAAAAAGCCTGTATCGATATCGCAGCCGAAGTGAACGCGCTGCTCGCAGACACCTTCGCCATCTACATGAAGACCAAGAATTTCCACTGGCACATGTCCGGCCCGCACTTCCGTGATTTCCACCTGCTGCTCGACGAGCAGGCTGACCAGATCTACGCGACCACCGATGCCATCGCCGAGCGTGTGCGCAAGCTGGGGCGCACCACAATCCGCTCCATCGGCCACATCAAGAAGCTGCAACGCCTGCTGGACAACGACGCCGACTTCGTGACGCCGGAAGACATGCTGGCAGAACTGCGCGAAGACAATATCCAGCTGGCCGCCTATATGCGTGAGACTCACGACATGTGCTCCGAGCTGGGCGATGTGGCGACTACCAGCCTGCTGGAAAACTGGATCGACGAGGCCGAGCGCCGCGTGTGGTTCCTGTTTGAGTCGTCGCGTACCAAATAACCCCTGCGTAGCAGCTGCCGAAGGAACGAGGCTGCGTTCGATTGCCAAGCGATCGTAAAACCAGAGCATGCGGTTTATCTGTAAAAACCTGTGCTCTGACTTTACGACGGCTTCGCCGCCGGACGCAGCCTTGTTCCTGCGCCAGCTGCTACGGTCACGAGCACCCGCAGAACCATGAATTTTGTTTCACAGTCTTCGAACGCAACGAGCGGTATATTCGCAGCGCTCATTGCTCATTCAATGAACCCCTTGCCCGCACCTCCCCTGCGGGCTTTTTTTCGCCTGTCAAACGCCCTGCCTGAACACCAGCGCCTTGAGGCCGCACTCGACATCGGCGTCCGGGAACTCCGGCGGGTTGTCCAGGCGCTGAACAAAACGCAGGCTCGGCGCATCACGGGTCACGCCATCGATCAAAAAGTCCGAACCCAGTGCCGGGTCATTCATGCACGCCAGTACTGTGCCATTTTCACTGAGCAACTCCGGCAGGCGGCGCACCACGCGCTGGTAGTCCTTGGTCAGCAAAAAGCTGCCTTTCTGAAATGACGGCGGATCGATGATCACCAGATCGTAAGGCCCGGTGCTTTTCACCTTGCCCCAGGACTTGAACAGCTCATGACCCAGAAACGTCACCTTGCTCATGTCATGCCCGTTCAGGCGATGGTTGTCGCGGCCACGGCTCAGGGCCGCACGGGACATGTCGAGGTTGACCACATGCTGGGCGCCGCCTTCTATGGCGGCCACTGAAAAACCGCAGGTATAGGCAAACAGGTTCAACACTCGCTTGCCCCCGGCATTGGCCCTTACCCAGTCACGACCATAACGCATGTCCAGGAACAGGCCGTTGTTCTGTTTGCGGCCCAGGTCCACGCGATAGCGCAATCCGCCTTCAGTCAGCGTCCACTCGTCAATTGCCTCGCCCACCAGCCACTCGGTGTCGCTTTGCAGCGTATAACGATGTTGCAGCACCAGTGTGTGTGCACCGCTGGCCTGCCACGCGGCTGACTGAACAATGGCCTGCAGCAGTTGCTTGAGTGCAGCCAGTTGCAGGGCCTCGGGCTCCTTGAATAGAGAAACCAGCACCACGCCTTGCAACCAGTCCACCGTCAACTGCTCAAGCCCGGGCCAGCAACGTCCACGCCCATGGAACAAACGCCGGGTTTCAGCAGGCACAGCCTGCAGTGCAGTCAATAAGTGCTGGTGCAGGGTGGTTAACGCTTCAGGAGTCATCAGGCCGACCGGTCAATTTCAAGGGGCCGGCATTTTACACAATTGCACTGCCCTGCCTAATCGGCACAGTGGAAATATTTGTTAATACAGAGGGTGATATTATCGTTTTACAATAATTTTTTATCGCAATACGATAGTTTAACTGCGCAGGGCAATACGCTTTCCCTGGGCGGATTCCGGGCTTTTTACAACCACAAGCAGAACCAGAAGGACTGTTCGATGAAAACCGATCCCCTTGCCAATCGCAGCCGCATCCTGGCCACAACCACGCTGGCACTTGTCGCGGGTATGTTGCTGGCCAATATCGCTTACTGGATCTTCCCCAACGCCATAGGCACTTATGTGGGCGGGTTCAACCTGAGCGCCATGACCGAAACACTGCAGGCCGACATCCCGTTGATGCCCTGGTGGCAGGTTGCTGGTGCCATAACCCTGTCCAGCATCCCCCTGCTGATACTCGCCAAAGGCTTGCTGGCCCTGCGCAGCCTGTTTCTGGCCTACAGCAAGGGCGAGTATTTCTCGACCGAATCTGCCGAGTTGCTGGGTAAAGTGGGTAAAAGCGTTTCTATATGGGTGCTGGCCAGCCTCCTGTTAACCCCGGTCATGAGTGTCTGGGTCACCATTTTGCGGCCTGCGGGCGAGCGCTTGCTCACGATCAGCTTCGAACCGTCGCATCTTGTTGCCTTGTTCCTCTCGGCTTCCCTTATGATCATCGCCCGCAGCCTGTACAAGGCGTGTTCGTTGGCGCGGGAAAATCAGCAGTTCGTTTAAGAGGCCAAAATGCCGATCGAGATCAAGCTGGACGTCATGCTGGCCATGCGCAAGGTCAAATCCAAGGACCTGGCGCACAGGGTGGGCATTACCGAGCAGAACCTGTCACTGCTCAAGCAAGGGAAAGTAAAGGGCATCAGGCTGGCAACCCTGGAAGCCATTTGCATCGCACTGGATTGTCAGCCGGGGGACTTGCTGCATTATCAACCGGAATCGTAAGCACGCACGCCTGCGAGGCCAAGCCCTCGCAGGCGGCGCACCAGGCTCTGCCTGCCTGCACTTCAAAGCCTCCAGTCCGTTCAGCCAACCAACAGCATCCTCCTGCTAGGCTCGCCGCGGCACCCAACCTTTTTACCGGTATATTCGGATTTTCTCTGACAAACCTCTGCAAAATCAGGCATTTCTGCCGCCACTGATCCATACTGACTAAATGTAACGTCATGTGTATAACAGCCGTTGCAGCCCGGTACTTCCCAACCCTTCTTGAGTCATTCTGCGTGAAAATTCATCTTTCCATTTTGAGCCTGTGTTTAGTTCTGGCAGGCACCAGTGCTTCTTCAATCGCCGCAGCGGCTGAAAGCACTTCGGCCCCACGGGATACCTCGCAACTGCACATCGCCTCAGGCAGTGCGCTGCTGATCGACCTGCAAACCAACAAAGTGATTTTTGCCAGCAACCCTGACGCCATCGTGCCAATTGCCTCCGTCACCAAATTGATGACCGCCATGGTAGTGCTGGATGCCAAGCAGTCGATGGACGAATCCATTTCGGTCAATATCAGCGACACCCCGGAGATGAAGGGCGTGTTTTCGCGGGTAAAAATCGGCAGCGAGCTGTCGCGTCACGAAATGATGCTGATCACCCTGATGTCTTCGGAAAACCGGGCAGCCGCCAGCCTTGCCCACCACTATCCGGGGGGTTATGTAGCCTTTATCGCGGCGATGAATGCCAAGGCCAAAAGCCTGGGCATGATGAGCACTCACTATGTTGAGCCGACCGGGTTGTCGATCCACAACGTATCCACTGCCCGCGACCTGAGCAAGCTGCTGGCAGCGGCGCGGCATTACCCGATGCTCAGCCAGTTGAGCACCACCAAGGAAAAGACCGTGGCGTTCCGCAAACCCAACTACAGCCTGGGTTTCAGCAACACCGATCACCTGGTCAGAAAAGACAAATGGAATATCAAGATCACCAAGACCGGCTTTACCAATCAGGCCGGTCATTGCCTGGTGCTGGTCACTGAAATGGGTGGGCGCCCGGTGTCCCTGGTCATTCTGGATGCCTTTGGCAAGTACACCCACTTCGCCGATGCCGGTCGAATTCGCAACTGGGTGGAAACCGGCAAAAGTGGCGGTGTGCCCGACGTAGCCCTGCGCTACAAAGCCGAAAAAAACCTGCAGAAAAACCAGCTGACAGCAGGTCAGGCGGGTAAGTGAAGAAGTACGGGTGAGATGAAATGCAGGCACTTGCCCCGGGGAGAGGATCGGGGACAAATGCCTGCGTACTGCTCGTTACAAACTGCGGATAGAAAGAACCCCGTCACCTGGACGGGGTTCTTGCCTGGCACATGCTCAGATCAGTTTTGCAGAGCAGGCTGCGAATCCCCATTGATCGGGATGCGTTTGGCTTTTGCCTCTTCCGGCACCACCCGCTGCAGGTCGATGCTCAGCAAACCATTGCTCAGGTTTGCGCCTTTGATCTCGATATGATCATCAAGGCGGAAGGACAATTTGAATGCCCGCTGTGCAATACCTTGATGCAAGAAGGTCACGCCTTCTTCGCTGGTGCTTTCGCGTTTGCTGCCGCTGACGCTCAGCACACCTTTCTCTACTTGCAGGTCCAGATCATCTTGCTGGAAGCCTGCAGCTGCTACCACGATGCGGTAGCTGTCTTCACCCCGTTTTTCAACGTTGTAAGGTGGGTAGCCGCCGCTTGAATCGTTGCGCAGTGCGGTTTCAAACAAATCACTAAAACGGTCAAAGCCGACAGAATTACGGAACAGTGGCGCCATTGAAAAAGCGTTGCTCATAATTTCATCCTCCTGATTTCAGCGAGATTTTGTTACGCGACCCGGTTTCGGCATCGCGTACCCCTTAGATAGGGACCGTCAAAACCATTTCAAGGCTTTTTTTGAAATTTTTTTCAGACGCTTCAAGCCACATCGACAGGCGGGTTGTTGACCATGTGCCGGACCTTCTCACAGTCTGTTTCACGACGCATGGCATTGAACAACACCACCGCTTCAGGATAGTTGCGGGTCAACATTGCCAGCCACTGCTTGAGCCGCCCCGGTGCCGAGCGCGGGGTCAGCTGGGCCTCGGCCTGGGCCCAGAAGTCGCGGATCATGGGCTGCAAATCGGCCCAGGTCATCGGCACTACCTCAACACCGGCGCGGGCAGCGGCAATTTGCGCGGCCAGATCGGGGCGCGACACCAGACCACGGCCGAGCATGATGTCTTCAGCGCCACTGATTTCGCGGCAACGACGCCAATCTTCAACCGACCAGATATCGCCATTGGCAAACACCGGCACCTTGACCGCTTCCTGCACCTGGGCAATGTATTCCCAATGCGCAGGCGGCTTGTAGCCATCCATTTTGGTCCGCGCATGCACCACGATCTGGCTGGCGCCGCCTTCGGCCAGGGCGATTGCGCACTCATTGGCGCTGTCGGGCGTGTCGAAGCCCAGGCGCATCTTGGCGGTGACCGGAATATGCGCAGGCACGGTGCGACGCACTTGCAGCAAGATGGCGTGCAGCAGTTCGGGCTCCTTGAGCAACACCGCCCCGCCACGGGACTTGTTCACGGTCTTGGCCGGACAACCAAAATTGAGGTCGATCACCCCGCTGCCCAGCTCACAGGCCAATGCCGCGTTATCGGCCAGGCACGCCGGGTCCGAGCCCAGCAACTGCACGCGCAGCGGCACGCCGGAACGCGTTTGCGCACCGTGCTGCAACTCGGGAGCGAGTTTATGGAAGTAGGCTTCGGGCAAAAGCCGTTCGGTGACCCGAATAAATTCGGTCACACACCAATCAATACCGCCGGTGCGGGTCAGGACATCACGCAGGATGTTGTCGACCAACCCCTCCATCGGCGCCAAAGCAATTTGCATGGGTGACTCTCATGAAAAACGTGCGGCAGTTTACGCGGTTCTGCGGGCAATCGGTATGCGCAGGCGCTGACGGTCAGGCCGTCACGACAGCCGGGCCATAACCGTCAAGGAACTCGGGCGGCAGGCGCCTGGCCTTGCCCGTGGACAGTTCGATGCAGACAAAGGTGGTTTGGGCACGCAACAGGGTCACACCATCGCAGGGGCGCACCAATTGAAAATGACGGGTCATGCGCAGGCGCTGGTCACAATCGACAATCCAGGTGGCTAGCTGCAGCTCATCGCCTTCGTAGGCGCTGGCAAGATAGTCGATTTCATGACGGGAGACCGCCATGGCGCGGTCGAGGCGACGGTACTCGGTGAGGTCCAAGCCCAGGCGCTGCGAGTGGCGCCAAGCGCAGCGTTCCAGCCAGACCACATAGGACGCGTTATTGGCATGACCAAACCCGTCAATGTCTTCGGCCTGCACCTGCAGGTCAATGATAAACGGCGCTGCCAAATCCCAACTCATGCCTTGTCTCCCTGTACATAAATAAGGAGCGCAGTGTAACGCAGAGGGGGCGACGGGAAACTTGAAGAGCTGGAATTAAAAAACTGCAGACAAACAAAAGGGTCATTCAATAATCGAATGACCCTTATAAATCCCGCAAAGCGGGTAATCGTGGCGTCCCCTAGGGGACTCGAACCCCTGTTACCGCCGTGAAAGGGCGGTGTCCTAGGCCACTAGACGAAGGGGACACAAACCCTTCTAACAGTGATCAGCGCTGAGTGCTGATCGATCCAATGCCAGTGTGGCCCGACATTGAACTGTAAATTGGTGGAGCTAAACGGGATCGAACCGTTGACCTCTTGCATGCCATGCAAGCGCTCTCCCAGCTGAGCTATAGCCCC
>NZ_JASJWL010000095.1:0-12478 GCF_035019225.1 Pseudomonas sp. CCC4.1
AGATGTGTATAAGAGACAGATCTTCGCGAGCAGGCTCGCTCCCACAGTTGCAGTGTTTCTGCAGCTGCCTCGTTCATACGGCAGCTGCTGCGGATGGCGTGTGACCCGATACCGCAAGGTGGTCATAACGTGTTCTTTTATGTGATATTGGTTGCCGCTCGAGGCTTGGACGACTTTTAAAGCCGGGCTTGTCCAAAGCGTCTATAACCCATAGTGCTATCGTTGTTTTCACTGTTGTGCCCACCCTGAACAGGAGCTTTCCCGTGAATCACTACATCACCCCCGATCTGTGCGATGCCTACCCTGAGCTGGTGCAGGTACTTGAGCCCATGTTCAGCAATTTCGGCGGGCGCGACTCCTTTGGCGGCGAGATCGTGACCATCAAGTGCTTCGAGGACAACTCCCGGGTCAAGGAACAGGCTGAACTCAGCGGTGCAGGCAAAGTGCTGGTGGTCGATGGGGGCGGTTCCCTGCGTCATGCCTTGCTGGGCGACATGATTGCAGACAGGGCGGCCAAAAATGGCTGGGAAGGTATTGTTATTTACGGCTGCATTCGCGACGTCGATGTGCTCGCGCAAACCGATCTCGGCGTGCAGGCTTTGGCCAGTCATCCGCTCAAGAGCAACCGTCGCGGTGTGGGCGATGTCAACGTGCCCGTGACGTTTGCGGGTGTCACGTTCCGCCCCGGTGAATTCATTTATGCCGACAATAATGGCGTTATCATTTCGCCAACCGCTCTGAAAATGCCGGGCTAAACGCATTACCACTAAGGATCACGGATGTTCGAGGAAGAAAACGCTCAATGGGGGCTGGTGCATGCGCTGGTGCTGGATGGTGAAGGCGGCGCACGTTCGATTGCGCGCACCGAGCTGAACGACCTTCAGTTGCAGGCCCACGAAAGCCTCTGGCTGCATTGGGATCGCAGTCATCCGCAAACCCAGAGCTGGCTGCGTGATTCCAGTGGCTTGAGTGATTTCAACTGTGATCTGCTGCTTGAAGAAAATACCCGTCCGCGCCTGGTGCCTGCCCCCAACAATGAGCTGCTGCTGTTTATGCGCGGGGTCAACCTGAACCCCGGCGCAGAGCCTGAAGACATGGTTTCACTGCGTATTTTCGGCAGTGCGCAGCGCTTGATCTCATTGCGCATGCGACCATTGCGGGCCACCGATGAGTTGCTCAGTGAGTTTTCCCAGGGAGAAGGCCCGAAAAATCCCTCTGAATTGATCCTGTACCTGGCCCAGCACCTGACATTGAAGGTGCAGGACTTGATCGGCGAACTGTCAGAAATCGTCGATGACGAAGAAGATAAAATAGATGCCGACGAACGGTACACACCTGATCACAACAGCCTCCTGCAGGTTCGTCGAAGGGCAGCCGCCTTGCGTCGATTCCTGGCACCTCAGCGGGATATTTTCGGTCAGCTTACGCGTATCAAATTACCCTGGTTCAGTGCCGATGATGCCGACTACTGGAACGAACTGAACAACAGCCTGACCCGCTATCTGGAGGAGCTCGAACTGACCCGCGAGCGCGTGGGGCTGGTGCTCGAGTCTGAAGACCGGCGTTTGAACGTGCGCATGAGCCGCATCATGTATCGCTTTGGCGTGCTGACGGGGATCTTTCTGCCGATCACCTTTATTACCGGTTTGCTGGGCATCAATGTGGGGGGCGTACCGTTCTCCGATGACTCTTATGGCTTTGCCATAACCTGCGGCGTGATGCTGGTTATCGGGGCGGGGCAATGGTGGTTTTACCGTCGTTTGCAGTGGCTGTGACCGGGTGAATGTGACCCCGGCAAATGTCCCTTCGTCTTCTACTGACTTACCGAGAGGTGCTTATGCACGATCCGTTTGAACAGTCCTTACGTGAAATGCTCAAGGCCGAGCCGTCCAACCGGGATGACGATGCGTGCCTGGGTCGCGTGCTGAAAACCGCCAACCGACAGGTCGGTGCGGGAGACCTTTTCAGCCTGCTGGGCCGCTGGATGCAAGCACTGATGATTGCTTTGAATAGCGGTTCGGCTCATATTGCGCCCGTTTCGCGGCGCAAATCTGCTGCTCGCCCTGTTGATAAGGCTGATTGAACATGGAATTGAATGTCTGGACCCAAAGCCTGGTCGCGGCAATGACCGCCTTGTGGACCAAGATTGCCAACTTTATTCCCAACCTCTTCGGCGCGTTGGTGGTAGTACTGCTGGGCTTCGTGGTTGCCAAACTGCTCGACGCCTTGCTGTCCAAACTGCTTGCCAAGTTGGGCCTTGACCGCCTGATGGGCGGTACGGGCTTGACCAAAATTCTGGCCCGGGTCGGAATTCAGGTGCCCATTTCGACGCTGATTGGCAAAATCGTCTACTGGTTTGTGCTGCTGGTATTCCTGGTTTCTGCGGCGCAGTCTCTGGGCCTGGATCGTGTGTCATCCGCGCTGGATCTGTTGACGGTGTATCTGCCCAAGGTCTTTGGTGCGCTGCTGGTTCTGCTGGCAGGCGTGTTGCTGGCCCAGGTGCTCAACGGCCTGGTGCGTGGCGCTGCCGAGAGCGTGGGCTTCGATTATGCCGGCGGGCTGGGCAGGGTGACCCAGGGGCTGGTCATCATCATCAGCATCTCCGTGGCTATCAGCCAGCTGGAGGTCAAGACCGACCTGCTAAACCATGTGATTGTTATTGTGTTGATTACCGTTGGTCTGGCTATTGCACTGGCAATGGGGCTTGGCAGCCGGGAAATCGCCGGGCAAATACTGGCCGGGATCTATGTGCGTGAGCTGTATCAGGTTGGTCAGGAAGTGCGGATTGGCGAGGTTGAAGGGCAGATCGAAGAAATTGGCACGGTTAAAACCACGTTGCTGACCGATGAGGGTGAGCTAGTCTCCATCTCGAACCGGATCTTGCTGGAGCAGCACGTAACCAGCCGCTAACACGGCAAACCCTGCTAATGTACGCCGCCGCAAAAAAACCAAGATTGACTGGTTGCGGCGGACATTGACCTGACTGTTGGCACAACTCGTTTTGAATAAAGCACAATCGCTATCCATGCGCTATGACCCCCGCGAGCTCTCTGATGAGGAGCTGGTGGCGCGCTCGCATGATGAGTTGTTTCACGTGACACGTGCCTATGAAGAGCTGATGCGGCGCTATCAGCGTACTTTGTTCAACGTTTGTTCAAGGTATTTAGGGAACGATAGGGACGCTGATGATGTCTGTCAGGAAGTCATGCTGAAAGTGCTGTACGGTTTGAAAAATTTTGAAGGCAAGTCGAAATTCAAGACATGGCTATATAGCATCACCTACAACGAGTGCATTACACAGTATCGAAAGGAACGGCGAAAGCGTCGCTTGATGGACGCATTAAGTATTGACCCCCTCGAGGAAGCGTCCGAAGAAAAGGCGCCGAAACCTGAGGAAAAGGGCGGACTTGATCGCTGGCTGGTGCATGTAAATCCGATTGATCGTGAGATTCTTGTGCTGCGTTTTGTCGCAGAACTGGAATTTCAGGAAATCGCGGACATAATGCATATGGGTTTGAGTGCGACAAAGATGCGTTACAAGCGTGCTCTAGATAAATTGCGTGAGAAATTTGCAGGCATTGCTGAAACTTAGTTCAGCGCAAATGGCTCTACGTGTAGGCAAGGTCTGATAGACTTGCTGCCGAGTTGTCCCCCGGTATGAGGGACTGCTTTACAATCACCAGATGGGGATTTAACGGATGAAACTGAAAAACACCTTGGGCATTGCCATTGGTTCCTTTGTAGCCGCAACTTCGTTCGGTGCCCTGGCACAAGGCCAAGGCGCGGTCGAGGGTGAACTGTTCTACAAAAAACAGTACAACGACAGCGTCAAGCACGTAGAAGACGGTTACAACCCAGGCGCATCGATCGGTTACTTCCTGACCGACGACGTTTCGTTGAACCTGACCTACGACAAAACCAACCACACCCGTTCGAATGACGGCACTGGCCACCAGAAAATCAAAGGCGACAACTTTGGTCTGAACGCTCAGTACCACTTCGGCACCGTAGGCGACGCTCTGCGTCCATACGTTTCCGGCGGTGTTGCTCACAAGAGCATGACCAACGTTGAGGCTGACGGCCACAGCGGTCGCGACAAGTCGACTTTCCTGACTGCAGGCGCTGGTGTTAAGTGGTACATCACTGACAACCTGTTCGCCCGTGCTGGCGTTGAAGCTGACTACAAACTGGACAACGGCAAGTGGGACTACGCTCCTACCGTTGGTCTGGGTGTGAACTTCGGCGGTAACGGCGGTAAAGTCGCTCCTGCTCCAGTTCCAGCTCCAGCACCAGTTGAGCCAGAACCAGAAGCTCCGATCGCTGAAGTTGTTCGCGTTGAACTTGACGTGAAATTCGACTTCGACAAGTCGGTTGTTAAATCGCAGTACATGCCTGACATCAACAACGTTGCTGATTTCATGAAGCAGTACCCTGCGACCACCACTACTGTTGCTGGTTACACTGACAGCATCGGTCCAGACGCCTACAACCAGAAACTGTCGCAGCGTCGTGCTGACGCTGTTCGTGCAGCCCTGGTTAACCAAGGTGTTGCAGCCAACCGCGTAGACGCAGTTGGCCACGGCGAAGCCAACCCAGTTGCAAGCAACGCAACTGAAGAAGGCCGTGCCCTGAACCGTCGCGTAGAAGCTACCGTTCAAGCAGAAGCTAAGTAATTTTTAGCTAGGCTGTTCAGAAAAACCCGGCTCAGGCCGGGTTTTTCTTTGCCTGTGATTTAGTGAAGCGCGCAGCTATAATCGCGCTCTCTTCAAGCAACCCTTTGAGTCCTATCAGCCCATGTATAACCTGGCCCGCCAGTTGCTCTTCAAACTCTCCCCTGAAACCTCCCACGACCTGTCCCTGGACTTGATCGGCGCAGGTGGCCGTCTCGGGCTTAACGGTTTGTTGTGCAAGGCGCCGGCAAGGCTGCCAGTGACGGTGATGGGGCTGGACTTCCCCAACCCGGTCGGCCTGGCCGCAGGTCTGGACAAAAATGGTGCGGCCATTGATGGCTTTGCACAACTGGGTTTTGGCTTCGTTGAGATCGGCACCGTGACGCCGCGACCTCAGCCGGGCAATCCCAAACCCCGTATTTTCCGACTGCCTGAAGCGCAAGCGATCATCAACCGCATGGGGTTCAATAACCTTGGCGTCGATCACCTGCTTGCACGGGTTCAGGCAGCCAGGTACAGCGGTATCCTGGGTATCAACATTGGCAAGAACTTCGACACGCCGGTTGAGCGAGCGGTCGATGATTACCTGATTTGCCTGGACAAGGTGTATGAGCACGCCAGCTACGTGACTGTAAACGTCAGCTCGCCTAACACGCCGGGTTTGCGCAGCCTGCAATTCGGTGATTCGCTCAAGCAATTGCTCGAGGCCCTGCAGCTGCGTCAGAACGAGCTGACTCAGCGCCACGGCAAGCGCGTACCGCTGGCGATCAAGATCGCCCCTGACATGACAGACGAAGAAACCGTGCTTGTGGCTCAGGCGCTGCTTGAGACGGGTATGGACGCAGTGATTGCCACCAACACCACCCTGAGTCGTACAGGTGTTGAAGGTATGGAGCATGGCGACGAGGCGGGTGGTCTGTCTGGAGCGCCGGTTCGTGAGAAAAGTACTCACACGGTGTCAGTACTGGCCGGTGAGCTGGCAGGTCGTATGCCGATCATTGCTGCGGGCGGGATTACCGAGGGCAAACACGCAGCTGAAAAAATCACTGCGGGTGCGAGCCTGGTGCAGATTTATTCGGGCTTTATCTACAAGGGTCCGGCCTTGATTCGCGAGTCGGTTGACGCCATATCGGCCTTGGCGCGCTGATTGGCAGGCAATAAAAAGGGCTCCCCTAAGGAGCCCTTGGGCCGTAGCCCGCCGCCTGGAAAGGGCGGCAAGGTTGAGTCAGTACAGCTTCGAGGTGATGTCGGATTTTGCCCGGAGTTAGCCGACGGCGTGAAGTTCGTTGAGTCTGTGGATGCCCGCAGTGCCTGTCATACCGTCCCAGTTGTCGCCGCGTCCTTCACGCCAGCCGTTAATCCAGGCTTGGCGTACCGACGGTAGAGTAAAAGGGCAAAGCTCGCGGGATTTTCCGTTAACACCGTATTGATATCCGCGAAGGAACGCTTTTTCCAACGGATCACGCTTAAGTCTTCTCATAGGGTATTGCCCTCACTTGTTGACTGTTTATTTAGCGTCGGCCTTCCAGAGGCCGGGGCAGAGTGTTCTGCCGTTGGTGTGCTCGCTGCCGGCGTGGCGAGCATTTTGTCAGGGCCTGTGCGGCCGTAACCTGAGTTGAGTTCTAACCAATGCGCCAAGGCGTGTGAATGATCGTTTTGTCATAAGGACGTAACGATAATGGTGTTAAGGCCATAAGTAAGGTCGCTTTTTGACCACTGAATACGACCAAAGCCTGATAGGCCGAGTGTTTGCAAAGAGGATGCGTTTCATTCCCCGTCGCGAATACCCGCCTCTTTTGCTGGGGGACTATTCGACGAAGGGTCTGTATATGACCTGTTGTTTCCAGATGAATGACCTGCCTCGGCGTCTAAACTGTTCATGCCTGCGGGCATGAGTGATCGCCTCGGTGGAACGGCACAGTTTCGTGCCACGCGAGCGCTCTTCAAGAAAAGCGCTTGATTGAAAACGGAGCGGGCGATGCGTCGCCTTCTCGCTGATAGCTAATAGCCCAGGAATCCCATGTCGGATCGTTACGAACTCTTCCTTACCTGTCCCAAAGGCCTTGAAGGCCTGCTTCTCGAAGAGGCCACCGGCCTTGGTCTTGAGGAAGCCCGCGAGCACACCTCGGCCATTCGAGGCATGGCTACCATGGAGACGGCCTACCGCCTGTGCCTGTGGTCGCGCCTTGCCAACCGTGTGTTGCTGGTACTCAAGCGCTTCCCGATGAAGGACGCCGAAGACCTGTACCACGGTGTGCTGGACGTTGACTGGCAAGACCATATGGTGCCGGATGGCACCCTGGCCGTTGAGTTCAGCGGTCACGGCTCGGGTATCGACAACACCCACTTTGGTGCGTTGAAGGTAAAAGACGCCATCGTCGACAAGCTGCGCACGCCAAGCGGTGAGCGTCCTTCCATCGACAAGATCAGCCCCGACATGCGCATTCACCTGCGCCTGGACCGTGGCGAAGCCATTCTGTCGCTGGATCTGTCAGGCAGCAGCCTGCACCAGCGCGGCTACCGCCTGCAGCAGGGTGCTGCTCCGCTGAAGGAAAACCTCGCGGCGGCCATCCTGATCCGTGCGGGCTGGCCACGTATGGCCGCCGAAGGTGCTGCTCTGGCTGACCCGATGTGTGGTGTAGGTACGTTCCTTGTCGAAGGCGCGATGATCGCCGCCGATATGGCGCCAAACCTCAATCGTATTCACTGGGGTTTCGATGCCTGGCTGGGTCATATACCGGCCATCTGGAAAAAACTTCACGACGAAGCCACCGAGCGTGCCGAAATCGGCATGGCCAAGCCACCGCTGTGGATTCGTGGCTATGAAGCCGATCCGCGCCTGATCCAGCCAGCGCGCAATAACATCGAGCGCGCGGGCCTGAGCCACTGGATCAAGATCTACCAGGGCGAAGTGGCGACCTTCGAGCCGCGCCCGGACCAGAACCAGAAAGGCCTGGTAATCTGCAACCCGCCGTACGGCGAGCGTCTGGGTGATGAGGCGAGCTTGCTTTATCTCTACCAGAACCTCGGCGAGCGTCTGCGCCAGGCCTGCTTGAACTGGGAGGCCGCGGTGTTTACCGGTGCTCCGGATCTGGGCAAGCGTATGGGCATCCGTAGCCACAAGCAGTATTCGTTCTGGAACGGCGCCTTGCCGTGCAAGCTGTTGTTGATCAAGGTGGTGCCGGATCAGTTCGTTACCGGCGAGCGCCGTACCCCCGAGCAGCGTCAGGCTGAGCGCGAACAGGCTGAGTCCGATCTGCCTTCCAACATCGAAGCGCCAACCAAGTACGAGAAGTTCAACAAGAACGGTAACCCGATCAAACCGGCTCCGGTGGTGATCGAGCAGCCGCGCTTGAGCGAAGGCGGGCAGATGTTTGCCAACCGACTGCAAAAGAACCTCAAGGCGCTGGGCAAGTGGGTCAAGCGCGAAGGTATCGACTGCTACCGTGTCTACGATGCCGACATGCCTGAATATGCCATGGCGATCGATCTGTACCACGACTGGGTTCACGTCCAGGAATACGTGGCGCCGAAATCCATTGATCCGGTAAAAGCTTCGGAACGTATGTTCGATGCATTGGCAGCCATCCCGCAGGCGTTGAACATCGACAAGAGCCGGGTAATCGTCAAACGTCGCGAGCGTCAGAGCGGTACCAAGCAGTACGAGCGTCAAAGTGCCCAGGGCAAGTTCACCGAGGTCAATGAAGGCGGCGTGAAGCTGCTGGTCAACCTTACGGACTATCTGGACACGGGTCTGTTCCTGGACCATCGCCCGATGCGCATGCGTATCCAGAAAGAGGCTGCCGGCAAACGCTTCCTCAACCTGTATTGCTACACAGCAACTGCCAGCGTACACGCAGCCAAGGGCGGCGCGCGCAGCACCACCAGCGTTGACCTGTCGAAAACCTATCTGGACTGGGCGCGTCGCAACCTGTCCCTGAACGGTTTTTCGGACAAGAACCGTCTGGAGCAGAGCGATGTGATGGTGTGGCTGGATGCCTGTCGTGAAGAGTACGACCTGATCTTTATCGATCCGCCGACCTTCTCCAACTCCAAGCGCATGGAAGGCATCTTCGATGTGCAGCGCGACCACGTGCAATTGCTGGATCTGGCCATGGCCCGTCTGGCGCCGGGTGGCGTGCTGTATTTCTCCAACAACTTCCGCAAATTCATCCTCGATGAAAATCTGGAAGCGCGTTACGCGGTCGAAGAAATCACTGCCAGCACCATCGATCCGGACTTTGCCCGCAACAGCAAAATCCACCGTGCCTGGAAAATCATGGCCCGGTAATAGCGGCTGAGTACTGGCCTGCCTGCTTCTTGCAGGGGTGGGCCTGTAGTGGGAGCGAGCCTGCTCGCGATGGCATCACCGCAGTTTTGCGCCTGAGCGGGTCGCCTGCTTCGCGAGCAGGCTCGCTCCCACAATGAAAAACGCCCCTGATTGCAAAATCGGGGGCGTTTTTTATTGCCTGGCAAATGTCCTACTGGGCGATGGATACCGCGCTATTCGGGATTTGCGGCTGACGATACAGGTCGAGCAGAACCTGATCCAGAATCGCCGAAGCGCCCCACGGACGAGGGTCGTTAAGGATGGCCACCACTGCCCAGGTATTGCCGTTGCTGTCGCGACTAAAGCCGGAAATGGCCCGCACGGTGTTCAGGGTGCCGGTCTTGATATGGGCCTGGCCGTTCATGGCCGTGGTTTTCAGGCGCTTGCGCATGGTGCCGTCTTTGCCGGCAATGGGCATGGAACTGATGAACTCGGCAGCGTAGGGGCTTTTCCAGGCAGCCTGTAGCATTTGCGCCATTTCCCGCGCGCTGACGCGCTCTGCACGGGACAGGCCGGAACCGTTCTCCATGATCAAATGGGGTGCGGTAATGCCTTTTTTCGCCAGCCATTGGCGTACTACGCGCTGTGCGGCCTTGGCGTCGTCACCGTCAGCATCGTTGCGGAACTGCGCGCCCAGGCTCAGGAACAGTTGCTGGGCCATGGTGTTGTTGCTGTATTTGTTGATGTCACGAATGATTTCGGCCAGGTCTGGCGAGAACGCGCGTGCCAGCAGCTTGGCATTTTTGGGTACGCTGGCCTGGCGGTCCTGGCCTTGAATGCTGCCACCCAGCTCTTTCCAGATAGCGCGTACGGCGCCAGCAGTGTAGGTCGCGTGGTCCAGCAGGGACAGATAGGTCTGCGAGTTGCAGCCATCGGCCAGTTGCCCGCTGACGGTGACCAGTACCGAGCCGTCGGCTTGCGGTACCGGGTTGTAGCGCACGTCGCCGGTGCATTGCTTGGTGTTGACGGCCTTGACCTGGTTGTCGATCTTGATGCTGGCAATTGGTGGTTCGACCGAAATCAGAACCTTGCCCCCATCGTTGCGCGCCACGAAACGCAGGGCCTTGAGGTTGACCATCAGCGAGTCGGGCTTGACCAGGAACGGTTTGTTCTTGTCATTGCCGTCGTCGTTGAATACCGGCAGTTGCGGCTGATTGAAGAAGTTGCGATCGAGTACCAGGTCGCCGGTGATCTGTTGCACACCATTGGCGCGCAGATCGCGCATCAACAGCCAGAGTTTTTCCATGTTGAGCTTGGGGTCGCCGCCGCCCTTGAGGTACAGGTTGCCTTGCAAAATGCCATTGTTCAGCGTGCCATCAGTGTAGAACTCGGTTTTCCATTGATGGGTCGGGCCAAGCATTTCCAGGGCGGCGTAGGTGGTCACCAGTTTCATGGTGGAGGCCGGGTTCATGGATACATCGGCATTGTAGACAGTGGGAATGCCAGGGCCGCTGAGCGGCAGCAGAACCAGGGACAGGGCGTCGTCGCCCAGTTTGTTGGTCTTGAGCGCTTGCTGAACTTTTGGTGTGAGGGTGGTATTGACAGGGGCGGCGTTGGCGCCGAAGGCCAGTGGCAGAAAAAAGCTGGCGAGAAACAGTGGCCGTAAAGATTTGATCATATTAAGTAAAACCCTGCAGGCGAGGGGGGGGAATACGAGGGCATGATGAAAAGTTCCCTCAATGGTCATAAAAGTATTGGCATTATGCCCCAAGGTTGTCGGGGTTGTGCATCCACCTGTTACAGGGTTTCGCGGATAAAGTATAGAAAACGATGAACCGTTCACACGGAACCGGGCGCCGGGCGGCCGAAGCTGCTAAAGTGCCGCCCGTTATTACTTAAGAGGATTGTTCAATGGCTACTAATCGTTCCCAGCGTCTGCGCAAAAAACTGTGCGTTGATGAATTTCAGGAGTTGGGTTTTGAGCTGAACCTGGATTTCAAAGAAGACCTGTCGGAAGAGGCTATCGATGCATTCCTGGCAGCTTTCCTGGCAGAAGCCATGGAAGCTAACGGCTTGGGTTATGTTGGCGGCGACGACTACGGTCTGGTTTGCCTGCAGAAGCGCGGTTCGGTCAGCGAAGAGCAGCGTGCTGCTGTTGAAGCCTGGCTCAAAGCGCGTCCAGAGCTGACCACCGTTGAAGTTAGCCCGCTGTTGGACGTGTGGTACCCGGAAAAGCCAATCAATCCGGTAGCCTGACGTCAAATATAAAGGCAGCCCAAGGGCTGCCTTTATATGTTTTACCCCTCTGGCCCGTCCTGGGCTTTACATCGCATTCCCTGGTTCCTCCGACAGCTGCACAGGTGGCATGTGTCTGTCAGTCGTAAATCGACTTCTTCTTCCAGTCGGCATCGGCCTCGTCTGTCTTCAAACCTTCAGTCAGCTCGTTGACTTCACCCGTGGTCGGCTCAAGTGCGCTCTGCACTTGTGCGTTGGCGCGTGCCAGTTGTGCTTCGAAATCCTTGATCTGGGCGTTGTACATGGCGGGTACCGGCTGTTTGCGCAAGTACTGCACGGCACGTTCGAAAGCCAGGCGCGCCTGTGCGGGCTGATTTTTCTGCAGGGCCAGCTTGCCCAGATTGTTGAAGAACTCGATATGCAACACCACCAGCAAGTGGCGAATTTCCGTGAGCCACTGCTTGGCTTCGTTGGTCGGCAAAAAACCGTCCTTGGCCGCACGGGTGATTTGCCCGTGGAGTGTTTCAAGCAAAAAACGTACGTCCTTGGCTTTGGCTTCGGTCAGCACCGGGTTGGGCGGGTTGTTGACAGGAATTGACTCGCCCTTGGCAATCAGGCCGCCGAGCTCGGTCACTTGTGCCTTTAATGCCGCGCTGGATTTATCCAGGAGCAACAGGCGCTGTGTCGCATTGAGCTCAAGGCGGGTAAGCAGCAGTTTGAGGGCGGGAGACATCAACTGGCCGGGGAAGGTCTCGTTGACCTCGCTGCAACGACGGATGCGGTCGTTAAGCTCGACCTTGAGGCGGGCTTTCTCCAGTTTGTTGTTTTCCACTATATGGTTGATGTAGACGATGGCAATCAACAGTGCGATCCCGACGACGACAAGCAGGGCGATCATGGTGGGCGTCAACGTTAAAACCTCTTGTGGGTGTAGATGCGCTGTCTCGGTGAAGTCGCAGTGCCTGGCTAGGACGGGGGTGAGGATCGACTGGGCAGCAAACTGCCATCACTGAGGTCCGGCAATCATAACTCCTTGTAGGGTGCCGGAATATAGGCGCCAAGAGCTTGCCTCGAGACTCTGTAGGAAAACGCCTTAATAGGGGGGAAGTCATTGATTTCAATATATTTTCATATTGGGGTTGACGACCTTCCAATCCATCCCTAGAATGCGCGCCAATTGCAGCGTAAAGCGAACAGCCAAACGCATGTAACCAGTGAAGTTGTAGTGTGTCCCCTTCGTCTAGTGGCCTAGGACACCGCCCTTTCACGGCGGTAACAGGGGTTCGAGTCCCCTAGGGGACGC
>NZ_JASJWL010000096.1:0-12304 GCF_035019225.1 Pseudomonas sp. CCC4.1
AGATGTGTATAAGAGACAGGCCGCGGTTTACCTGAAAAAACCCGGGCCTCTGCATCGCGAGCAAGCCCGCTCCCACAGAGGATTATCGACAGTCCATAAAAAGAGGTCCTATGCCCGTACGCCCGGTTCTAAGCCCTGAAACCCTGCGCTGGTTGCCGTGGGTGGTGGCCATCGCGTTTTTCATGCAGTCACTCGACGGCACCATCCTCAACACCGCCCTGCCCGACATGGCCCGCGACCTCGACGAAAACCCGCTGCGCATGCAAGGTGTGATCGTTGCCTACATGCTCACCGTTGCCTTGCTGATCCCGGCCTCGGGGTGGATCGCCGACCGCTTCGGCACCAAAAAAATCTTTTTCAGCGCCATCCTGCTGTTCAGTTTCGGCTCGTTGCTCTGCGCCCTGTCCGGCACTCTCAACGAGCTGATCGGCGCACGGATCGTCCAGGGCCTGGGTGGTGCCCTGATGCTGCCCATCGGCCGGCTGGTGGTGCTCAAGGCCTATCCGCGCTCGGAGCTGGTGCGGATCATGGGTTTTATCACCATTCCCGGCCTGCTCGGCCCGCTGATAGGCCCCACGATGGGCGGCTGGATGGTGCAGTACCTGAGCTGGCACTGGATTTTCCTGATCAACCTGCCCGTGGGCGTTCTCGGTTGCTGGGCCGTCTGGCACTTCATTCCGGATTTGCGCGGCAGCGAGCGCACCCGTTTTGACGGGTTGGGTTTTGTGCTGTTTGGCGCGGCGATGGTGTTTATCACCATTGCCATGGAAGGCCTGGGCGAGCTGCATATGCCGCACCTGCGGGTGATGTTGCTGCTGTTTGCGGGCATGGCCTGTCTGGCAGCGTACTGGTTACGCGCGGGCAATATCAGCAACCCGCTGTTCTCCCCGGTGCTGTTCAAAACCAAGACCTTCGCAGTGGGCATCCTCGGTAACCTGTTCGCCCGCCTGGGCAGCGGCGCCCTGCCGTTTCTGGTGCCCTTGCTGTTGCAGGTCGCGCTGGGCTATTCCCCGTCACAGGCCGGGATGAGCATGCTGCCACTGGCCGCGGCCGCCATGCTGGCCAAATGGGTGGCCAGGCCATTGATCGAGCGCGTGGGATACCGCACCGTGCTGACGGCCAACACCTTCGCCCTGGGCCTGATGCTGGCCAGCATGGGGCTGGTTACCGAACACACGCCATACCCGTTGTTGCTGTCAATGCTGGCCGTTTTGGGAGCGATCAACTCATTGCAGTTCACCGCCATGAACACCGTCACCCTGATTGACCTCGACGACGCCAGTGCCAGCAGCGGCAACAGTTTGCTGTCAGTGGTGGCGCAGCTGTCCCTGAGCCTGGGCGTGGCTTGCGCCGGGGCATTGCTTGGCGGCTTTACCGGGGATGGCGGCAACGATGGGGTGGACACGGTGCTGGGCGCGTTCCAGCTGACCTTCCTCACAGTAGGGATCATGGCGATGCTGGCAGCGGCGATATTCCTGCAACTGTCACCCCAGGATGGCCGCAAACCCAAGGCCAACTCGGAACATGAGCTGGAACATTAAGCTACTTTTCGCCAAGAACTGGATGACATCTCGTCCAGAATGTTCAGGCAAAGGGCACGGGACTGGTACACTGCGCGACATTTTGTTTTGCAGGCCAGTCCCGTGACCACCATTGCCACCGCTTTTAACACTCTGCCTCTGTCCGCCGCCATGCTGGCTAACCTCGACTCCCTCGGTTATGCCCAGATGACGCCGATTCAGGCGCAGAGCTTGCCGGTGATCCTCAAAGGCATGGACCTGATCGCCCAGGCCAAGACCGGTAGTGGCAAAACTGCCGCCTTCGGCATCGGCCTGCTGAACCCGATCAACCCGCGTTTCTTCGGCTGCCAGGCCCTTGTGATCTGCCCGACCCGCGAACTGGCTGACCAGGTCGCCAAGGAAATCCGCCGCCTGGCCCGCGCCGAAGACAACATCAAGGTGCTGACCCTGTGTGGCGGCGTGTCGTTCGGCCCGCAGATCGGTTCGCTGGAGCACGGCGCGCACATCATTGTCGGCACTCCGGGGCGTATCCAGCAACACTTGCGCAAAGGCTCGCTGGTACTGGACGGTCTGAACACCCTGGTACTGGACGAAGCTGACCGCATGCTGGACATGGGCTTCTATGACGCCATCGAAGACATCATTGTCAAAACCCCGGAGCGTCGCCAGACCTTGCTGTTCTCGGCCACTTACCCGGCCGGTATCAAGCAGCTGTCGTCCAAGTTCATGCGCAACCCTCAGCAGGTAAAAGCAGAGGCGCTGCACACTGACAGCCAAATCGAGCAGCGTTTCTACGAAATCTCGCCTGAAGAGCGCATGAGCGCCGTGACCAAGGTACTGGGCCACTTCCGCCCGCAGTCTTGCGTGGCGTTCTGCTTCACCAAGCAGCAGGTGCAGGAAACCGTTGATCACCTGACCTCCAAGGGCATTTCGGCCGTCGGCCTGCACGGCGACCTGGAGCAGCGCGACCGTGACCAGGTACTGGCCATGTTTGCCAACCGTTCGACTTCGGTACTGGTTGCCACCGACGTAGCCGCCCGTGGTCTGGACATCGACGCGCTGGACATGGTGCTCAACGTTGAGCTGGCCCGCGATTCGGAAATCCATATTCACCGTGTTGGCCGTACCGGCCGTGCGGGCGAAAAAGGCGTGGCCATCAGCCTGGTTGCACCGTCCGAAGCGCACCGCGCCCAGGCCATCGAGCAGTTGCAGAAAGCTCCGCTGAACTGGGAAACCCTGGACACCCTCACCTCTCAGGGCGGCGCACCGTTGATGCCGGCCATGAGCACACTGGTGATCGGCGCAGGTCGTAAAGACAAGGTTCGCCCAGGCGATATCCTTGGCGCACTGACCGGCGACGCAGGCATCCCGGGGGCCCAGGTTGGCAAGATCGCCATCTTTGACTTCCAGGCCTACGTGGCGGTTGACCGCACCATTGCCAAGCAGGCTGCACAGCGCCTGAGCGAAGGCAAAATCAAAGGCCGCGTATTGCGCGTACGGGTTTTGTAAGACGCTTCAAGAGCCCCCTCACCCCAACCCTCTCCCGGAGGGAGAGGGGGCAGATTTGCATAGAATTCGAAATCACCCTGGTCAAGCTCCCTCTCCCTCAGGGAGAGGGCTGGGGTGAGGGCTGCTTTTACCGAGGACACCGCTTTGCGCTCTACCGACGTTGTGATTATTGGCGCTGGCGCCGCAGGCCTGATGTGCGCACTGACCGCCGCCAACCGTGGGCGCAAGGTGATGCTGATCGACCACGCCAACAAGGCAGGCAAAAAGATCCTGATGTCGGGCGGTGGCCGCTGCAACTTCACCAACATGTACACCGAGCCCAACAATTTCCTGTCGCAGAACCCGCACTTTTGCAAGTCGGCCCTGGCCCGCTACACCCAGTGGGACTTTATCGAGATGGTCGCCAAACACGGCGTGCCCTACCACGAGAAAAAACTCGGCCAGCTGTTTTGCGACAACAAATCCAGCGACATCCTCGAAATGCTCCTCGACGAGTGCAAACAGGCCGGCGTCAGCCTGCACCTGGACACTTCAGTCGAACAGATCGAAAAAACCGACAACGGCTACAGCCTCAATACAACGCTGGGGCCGGTTGACTGCCAGTCTCTGGTGGTCGCCACCGGCGGGCTGTCGATCCCGACCCTGGGCGCCACAGGCTTCGGCTATCAAATCGCCAAACAGTTCGGCCACACCTTGCTGCCAACCCGGGCAGGCCTGGTGCCGTTCACCATCACCGATCAGCTCAAAGAGATCTGCACCGAGCTGTCGGGCACGTCGGTGGATTGCCTGGTGAGCTGCAACGACCAGAGCTTTCGCGAAAATATCCTGTTCACCCACCGTGGTTTGAGCGGGCCGGCGATCTTGCAGATTTCCTCGTTCTGGAACCCCGGTGATACGGTTGAGATCAATCTGCTGCCCGACCTCGACGCCCTGAGCTGGCTGCAAACACAGCAGGTTGAGCGCCCCAACAGCGAGTTGAAAACCCTGCTGGGTGAAATCTTCACCAAGAAGATGGCCAATCTGCTGGCCGAGCACTGGTTCGAGTCCAAGCCAATGAAGCAGTACACCCCGGCGGAGCTGGCGCAGGTGGCGGACAAACTGGCGTGCTGGAAGGTGGTCCCCGCGGGCACCGAAGGTTATCGCACCGCTGAAGTGACCCTGGGTGGGGTCGATACCCGCGAAGTGTCGTCCAAGACCATGGAATCGCTGAAAAGCCCCGGCCTGTATTTTGTCGGCGAAGTGCTGGATGTAAGCGGCCATCTTGGCGGCTTCAACTTCCAGTGGGCGTGGGCTTCGGGGTATGCAGCGGCGCAGTACGTCTGACCTGCCCCCCGTAGCCGCTGCTGCAACCTGCAGCAGCGTCTGCAGGGGCGCATGAAAAATATTTTTGGTTCGATGTGACAGCCCCATTGCACTGTCGTCTTATCTGGCTCAAGTTAGCGAATCACGAGCCAGGCACCGCCACTTCATGTCATCGAAAAGCTTTCAGCATTCCCTGCGCCGCCTGTGGGCACTGGACAAGTTCAGTTACAGCGTGCGGGTATTTGTCGCCCTGACCGGCAGCATGGCTTTTTGCTGGTATCAGGATGAGATGTCACTGCTGATCCCGTTGTTTCTGGGGGTTATCGCCAGTGCGCTGTCTGAAACCGATGACAGCTGGCAAGGCCGTCTCAACGCCTTGCTGGTGACGCTGGTGTGTTTCACCGCCTCGGCCCTGAGTGTCGAGTTGCTTTTCCCCTACCCCTGGCTGATGGTCTGCGCGCTGGCCCTGGCCAGTTTCGGCCTGACCATGCTCGGCGCGCTGGGCGAGCGCTACGGGGCGATTGCTTCAGCCACACTGATTCTGGCCGTGTACACCATGATCGGCGTAGATCAGCGCGGCGGCGAAGTCACCAACTTCTGGCATGAACCCTTGCTGCTGGTGGCCGGTGCCGCCTGGTACGGGATACTGTCGGTGCTGTGGCAGGCGCTGTTTTCCAATCAGCCGGTGCAACAGAGCCTGGCCCGGTTGTTCTGGGAACTTGGCCTGTACCTGAAAATCAAGTCGGCGCTGTTCGAGCCGATCCGCAAACTGGACGTGGAAGCGGGACGGCTGGAACTGGCCCGGCAAAACGGCAGGGTGGTGGCGGCGCTGAACACCGCCAAGGAAATCATCCTGCACCGGGTCGGCAATACTCGGCCAGGTTCCAAACTCAGCCGCTACCTCAAGCTGTATTTCCTCGCCCAAGACATCCACGAACGTGCCAGCTCTTCACACTACCCGTACAACGCCCTGGCCGACGCCTTCTTCCACAGTGATGTGATGTTCCGCTGCCAACGTCTGCTGCGCCAGCAAGGCGTGGCCTGCCAGCGCCTGTCGGAGTCGATCAAGCTGCGCCAGCCATTCGTCTATGACGACAGCTTTGCCGAGGCTCTGGGAGACCTGCACGCCTCCCTCGAACACTTGCGCATCCAGAGCAACCCGGCCTGGCGCGGACTATTGCGTTCATTGCGGGCACTGGCCGCCAACCTCGGCACCCTCGACCGCCTGCTGAGCGATGCAAGCAACCCCGACACCCTGGCCGATGCCACCGATAGCAGCCTGCTCGACCGCTCGCCACGCAACCTCAAGGATGTCTGGTCACGCCTGCGCCAGCATCTGACACCTACCTCGCTGATCTTCCGCCACGCCTTGCGCCTGCCCCTGGCGCTGAGTATCGGTTTTGCGATGGTGCACTGGATTCACCCAAGCCAGGGCTACTGGATCATCCTCACCACGCTGTTCGTGTGCCAGCCAAGCTACGGCGCCACGCGGCGCAAGTTCAGCCAGCGGATTATCGGCACTGCCATCGGCCTGGCCGTGGGCTGGGCGTTGTTCGATCTGTTCCCCAACCCGCTGGTACAGTCGATGTTTGCCGTCGTGGCCGGGGTGGTGTTCTTTATCAACCGCACCACGCGCTACACCCTGAGCACGGCGGCCATCACCCTGATGATTCTGTTTTGCTTCAATCAGGTGGGCGATGGTTACGGACTGTTCCTGCCGCGCCTGTTCGACACCCTGGTGGGTAGCGTGATCGCGGCAGCGGCGGTGTTCCTGTTCTTGCCTGACTGGCAGGGTCGTCGCCTGAACCAGGTGCTGGCCAATACCCTGAGCTGCAACAGCCAGTACCTGCGCCAGATCATGCAGCAATATGCCCAGGGTAAAAGCGACAGCCTGGCCTATCGGTTGGCACGGCGTAACGCACATAACGCCGATGCGGCGCTGTCGACCACCCTGGCCAATATGCTGATGGAACCCGGGCATTTCCGTAAGGATGCAGACATGGGCTTCCGCTTTTTGGTGCTGTCCCACACTTTGCTCAGTTACCTCTCTGGCCTGGGCGCCCACCGCGACACCCAATTGCCTGCCGAAGTGCGCGAGCAGTTGATTGAAGGGGCCGGGAGCAAGATTGCCGACAGCATCGACCAGATTGCCCAGGGCCTGGCCACCAAGCAGGCGGTTGCAGTGCAAAGTGATGAGGAAGAGGCCCTGGCCGGCGAACTTGAACAAATGCCCGATGAAATAGATGAAAACCAGAGGCTGGTACAAACCCAACTGGCGCTGATTTGCCGCCAGCTCGGGCCACTGCGCACCCTGGCCGCGCATTTGGTCAAGGCACCTTAGGCCTTGGCGCCAGTCGGCATCACGCCTACTATCGAGACATGAACTCGCCAACAAGGACAAGATCGTGACCACCGACTGGCTCTGCAAACACCACAACGACCTGGGCAAGGAACAGCTCTACGCAATCCTCGAATTGCGCTCAAAAGTATTTGTCGCCGAGCAGAAATGCGCCTATCAGGACGTCGACGGGCAAGACCTGACGGGCGATACGCTGCATGTGATGGGCTGGCAAGACGACCAGCTGGTGGCCTACGCCCGCATCCTCGACCCCGAGTCCCAGGGAGGTGACGTAGTGATCGGCCGCGTAATCGTTGCCGTCGAAGGCCGCGGGCAAAAGCTTGGGCATACCCTGCTTGAACAGGCCCTGAAAAATATCGAAGAGTACTGGGCGGGGCAGCCCGTATTCCTGTCCGCCCAAGCGCACCTGCAACCCTTTTACGAGCAACACGGGTTCAACACCCAGGGCGAGATCTACCTAGAAGACAACATCCCGCACATCGGCATGCGCCTGACATCTCAGGGGTAACCCAGCACCTGCTTGATCTGCACCAGATGCCCAGCGACCCAGTTTTTGTCCACCGGCCCCCAGTTGCGGATCAGGTAGCGTCCGGCATGGTTGCGGGCGCCATCCTGCTGTTCAAATTCGCAGATGATGTCCAGATCGGCCAGGGCAGCAATGGTGTCCTGGGCGGTACGACGCGGCATGCCGGTGACTTCGGTCAAGGCAGGCACGCTGCTGGCGATCTGGCTATCGATCAACCAGGCCACATACAAGCGCCGGTAAAAGCTGCTTTTGGTTTTGCTGACTTCCATTCAGAACTCCTGCCCGTCTATACGGGTCCGCTCCCACACATAAAGTAAGTGTCAGGTTTTGCCCTGCATATCCCGCCACGTGAGGTACACCCGCAGGTCGAACTCCAGTTGGTGATAACCCGGCAACATGTGCTCACACAGCTTGTAGAACGCCTTGTTGTGGTCTGACTCTTTCAAGTGGGCCAGCTCGTGGACCACGATCATCTTCAAAAACTCGGGCGCCGCTTCCTTGAACAACGAGGCCACGCGCAGTTCCTTTTTAGCCTTGAGCTTGCCGCCCTGAACCCGTGAAATAGCAGTATGCAAACCCAGCGCACGGTGGGTCAGGTCGAGCCTGTTATCAAACAGCACCTTGTCAAAGGATGGCGCATTGCGCAGGTATTCCTGTTTGAGCTCCTGAGCGTAGGCATACAGGGCCTTGTCGCTTTGCACGGCATGACGCTGTGGATAACGCTCGCTCAGGTAAATGCCCAGCTGGTTGCGCTCGATCAATTGGCGCACCTGCTCTTGCAAGGTCTGGGGGTAAGCCTGGAGGTATTTGAGCACAGTCATGGGGCGCCAACGCACAGCGTAAAAGTGCGCCAGTGTAGCGAATTCGATCCCCGGGCGCCCACGTCAGACTTTTACGCTGCCAAAAGGCAGACGCTTCCGAGAAAACACGATGCACACAAGCGCTGCTTGCGACCCGCAAACTCACAGGGCTATCTTCACCAGTCGCCGATGCTCCCCCGTGGAAGAAACATGAAAAAGCCGACGCCCGACGATCCCAAAGCCATTCACACTCCCCGGGATGATCATCAGCACGATGAAACCACCCGGCTTATTCTCGACGCCCTGCTTCAGGCCCCGCCCGTTTGCCTGGAAAACCTCAAACCCACCCGTGCACTAAGGGCAGGCAAGCAATCACCCTTTGCCGTGCTGCCTGATATCCGTGCAATCGAAGCGCTGTCCCATGTGTCGCTGATGCTCAAAAGCGCAGAAGAGGTCTCGGATGAAATCACCGCATACGCCAGCGGCATAGAGCGTGGGCTGGTGTGGTCGCTGGTGCATTCGGTGGAGATGTCCCGATCACTGGTGGACTCACTGCTCAGGGCCAATGGTGTTGATCCAGAGTTGCTAAAGGCACAACCGTCAAACTGGCCCTGCGCGAAGCAGGCTGGCAAGGGGGGGCTTTAATTCCTCCAAAAAAAAAACGCCCCGATCAGATCGAGGCGTTTTTTGGTCGGGCCGGTCAGGCGGCAATCGACAGTTTGAGCTTGTTCATCGCGCTTTTTTCCAGCTGACGAATCCGCTCGGCTGACACGTTGTACTTCTGCGCCAGGTCGTGCAGCGTGGCTTTTTCTTCAGCCAGCCAGCGCTGATACAGAATGTCACGGCTGCGGTCGTCCAGCACTTCCAGCGCTTCGTGAAGGTTGCTGGTGGAGTTGTCGGTCCAGTCAGCATCTTCCAGTTGGCGTGCCGGGTCATACCGGTGGTCTTCCAGGTAGTTGGCTGGCGACTGGAACGCACTGTCGTCGTCAGCTTCGGCTGCCGGGTCGAACGCCATATCATGACCGGTCAGGCGACTTTCCATCTCGCGCACTTCGCGAGGCTCTACGCCGAGGCTTTCAGCCACACGATGCACTTCATCGTTGTTCAACCAGGCCAGACGTTTTTTCTGGCTGCGCAGGTTGAAGAACAATTTGCGCTGAGCCTTGGTGGTCGCGACTTTCACGATCCGCCAGTTGCGCAGGATAAATTCGTGGATCTCTGCCTTGATCCAGTGCACCGCAAAAGACACCAGACGCACACCCATTTCAGGGTTGAAGCGTTTGACCGCCTTCATCAGGCCGACGTTGCCTTCCTGGATCAGGTCAGCCTGAGCCAGGCCATAGCCCGAATAACTACGGGCAATGTGTACAACAAAACGCAGGTGGGCGAGCACCATCTGCCGAGCCGCCCCCAAATCCTGCTCATAATAGAGACTCTCGGCCAGTTCACGCTCCTGCTCCGGTGTCAGCAATGGAATGCTGTTCACCGTATTGACATAGGCCTCGAGGTTCGCACCAGGGACCAACGCATACGCAGGTTGCAAAGAAGTGGTCATACGAAAAAACCTCCGTCTCACATAACTCGTGCAGTTCAGCACTGCGAAAGTTGACCGGAAACCTGGAAAAAAGTTCCCAAAAAAAGCTGAAAAGGTCAACAGGCAAAAAGAAAACTATTTAGGCGAAAGCTCACGTAAGTGACGCGCAACTGCAATCCATGCACCGATATACCCTAACAGCACCGCGCCAAGCAAGAGAGACAGACCATCGGCTACCGGCACACCCGCCAAGGCAAAATTGCTGCCGTACAAGCCAGCCAGCCCCACCACCGCGTCGTTAAGCCAGTTCAGGCCGAATGCCAAAACGCCCCAGGATAAAACACCCGCACCAAAGCCATAGAGCGCACCCATATAAAGAAAGGGCCTGCGCACATAGCTGTCAGTACCGCCGACCAGCTTGATGACTTCGATTTCGATGCGACGATTCTCGATATGCAAACGAATCGTATTACCGATAACCAGCAGCAAAGCTGAAACCAGCAACACCGTCAAGCCAAACACAAAACGGTCACCCAATTTCAGGATTGCCGCCAGACGTTCGACCCAGACTAGATCAAGTTGCGCCTGTTGCACCTTCGGCAACTGCGCAAGGCGTTCGCGAAGGGCTTCAAGCGTCGCTTTATCGACTTCTGCCGGGGTTACCAGGACCACACCGGGCAACGGGTTATCGGGCAACTCTTTAAGCGCTTCGCCCAGCCCTGACTGCTGCTGGAACTCTTCGAGTGCCTTTTCGCGGCTGATAAATTCCGCGTCAGCCACCCCTGCCATACCTTTTATCTGATCGCTGAGATTTTCACCCTGCTGGCTGCTGGCATCCATCTGCAGATACAGCGAAATCTGTGCTGCACGCTGCCAGGAACCACCCAGGCGCTCGACGTTGTTAAGCAACAACGACAGGCCCATCGGCAGACTCAAGGCAACCGCCATCACCAGGCAGGTAAAAAAGCTACCAATCGGCTGCTTGCCAAGGCGCTTCAGGCTGTCGAGCAGACTGGCCCGGTGAGCCTCAACCCAGGCGTGAAACAACATGGCGAAGGTCGGGCCATCGTCATCATCGTGTTTTTTCTTCGGCGGCTGCGGGTCGGCAGCCTTTGGAGCTACGCGCTCGGATACTTTGGAACTGCGGGTGGCACTCATTGCGCGGCCTCCCCGTCACCGATCAGGCGTCCGCGCTGCAAGGTCAGCATGCGATGGCGCATGCGTGCGATCAGCGCCAGGTCATGACTGGCAATCAGTACGCTGGTGCCCAAGCGGTTGATGTCTTCAAATACGCCCATGATTTCCGCCGCCAGACGCGGGTCGAGGTTACCGGTGGGTTCATCGGCCAGCAGCAAGGCCGGGCGATGCACGATGGCGCGGGCAATGCCTACACGCTGTTGCTGACCCGTGGATAAGTCACCCGGGTACAGGTCGGTCTTGTCCGACAGCGCTACGCGCTCCAGCGCCGAGTCGACACGCTTGGCGACTTCAGCCTTGGACAGGCCGAGAATTTGCAGCGGCAGGGCGACGTTGTTGAACACTGTGCGGTCAAACAGCAACTGGTGGTTCTGGAAAACCACACCGATCTGGCGACGTAAAAAAGGGATCTGCGCGTTGCTGATTTGCCCCAAGTCCTGCCCCGCCAGTAGCAATTTGCCGCTGGTCGGGCGTTCCATCGCCAGCAACAGGCGCAACAGCGTGCTTTTACCTGCGCCGGAGTGGCCGGTCACAAAAAGGAATTCGCCTCGACGGACCCGAAAGCTCAGCTCGTGCAGGCCCACGTGTCCATTTGGATAGCGCTTACCGACCTGCTCGAAACGAATCATGGACGCTCCCGCTCCGCAAACAGAGCCTGGACAAAGGGTTCGGACTCAAAATCACGCAAATCATCGATGCCTTCACCCACACCGATAAAGCGGATAGGAATATTGAATTGCTTGGCCAGGGCGAAAATCACCCCGCCTTTGGCCGTGCCATCGAGCTTGGTCAGTGCCAGACCCGTGAGGGCAACGGTCTGATCAAACTGCTTGGTCTGGTTGATAGCGTTCTGCCCGGTACCGGCATCGAGCACCAACAGCACTTCGTGGGGAGCGTCTTCGTCAAGCTTGCCCATGACCCGGCGAACTTTCTTGAGTTCTTCCATCAGGTTGTCTTTGGTATGCAGGCGACCAGCGGTATCGGCGATCAATACGTCGATGCCACGGGCCTTGGCAGCTTGCACAGCGTCAAAAATCACCGACGCCGAATCCGCGCCAGTGTGCTGGGCAATGACCGGGATATGGTTGCGCTCGCCCCACACTTGCAGCTGCTCGACGGCGGCCGCACGGAAGGTATCACCGGCAGCCAGCATGAC
Source organism: Pseudomonas sp. CCC4.1 (assembly GCF_035019225.1). NCBI lineage: Bacteria > Pseudomonadati > Pseudomonadota > Gammaproteobacteria > Pseudomonadales > Pseudomonadaceae > Pseudomonas > Pseudomonas sp. CCC4.1. The sequence goes on from NZ_JASJWL010000096.1 coordinate 11,904, forward strand.
TTTCTTGCCTTCAAGCTGCAGTTTTTTCGCCAGTTTGCCGATGGTGGTGGTTTTACCCGCGCCGTTGACGCCTACCACCAGAATCACGAATGGCTTGTTTTGCGATTCGATTTTCAGCGGTTGCTCCACCGGCTTGAGCATGGCCGCCAGCTCGTCCTGCAGCGACTTGTAGAGTGCATCGGCATCGGTCAGTTGCTTGCGCGCGACCTTCTGCGTCAGGTTCTTGATGATCACCGAGGTTGCTTCAACACCCACGTCGGCGGTCAACAGTCGGGTTTCGATCTCTTCGAGCAGATCGTCATCAATGGCTTTTTTGCCCAGAAACAGGCTGGCCATGCCTTCGCCAATGCTGGCGCTGGTCTTGGACAAGCCTTGCTTGAGACTGTCTCTTATACACATCT
>NZ_JASJWL010000097.1:0-12202 GCF_035019225.1 Pseudomonas sp. CCC4.1
AGATGTGTATAAGAGACAGGCATCAAGCCTGGCTGTCATCCTGGAACTGGTCCTTGACGTATTTGATCTCGGTACGCCCGTGCGGCGCCGGCAGGCCGTCTTCACCCAGGTTGACGAAGACCATCTTGTCCACAGTCAGGATGCTTTTGCGGGTGATCTTGTTGCGCACTTCGCAGGTCAGGGTAATCGAGGTGCGACCAAACTCGGTGGCGGTGATGCCCAGTTCGATGATGTCGCCCTGGCGCGAGGCACTGACGAAGTTGATTTCGGAGATGTACTTGGTCACCACACGCTGGTTGCCCAGCTGGACGATGGCGTAAATCGCGGCTTCTTCGTCGATCCAGCGCAGCAGGCTGCCACCGAACAGGGTGCCGTTGGGGTTGAGGTCTTCGGGTTTAACCCATTTGCGGGTGTGAAAATTCATATTCGCTCCTGACCGTCTTGCCTTAGATGCCGACCATGATGTCAGACCACGGCACTCAGCTCTATTAAGCTTCGACTATGGTCTCGATTAGGCAAATCAAAATGCCGTGGATAAATCCTTGGGAACATCGACGCGGATGGCTATAATGCCCCTCGCTTCAAAACGGTCATTTTTACCCGGTACCGTTCCCGCCACCTGTCCGAGGGGCGCTGCAGCAGGTTCAACCTGTCAGGCTCGGATGGGGCGTTGTTTGTTCAGGGCTCCCTGGGCAGGCACTAAACGCACAACGGCGCCCATTCGCGATTAAACGAATGGAGGCTCTTGATGAGCGCTGTAAACACGCCTGCAGGTTTTAACGACTTTAAAGTCGCCGATATGTCCCTCGCCCAATGGGGCCGCCGCGAAACCTTTATCGCCGAGTCCGAAATGCCTGCCCTGATGGGCCTGCGTCGCCGTTATGCAGCAGAACAACCGCTCAAGGGCGCGAAGATTCTGGGTTGCATCCACATGACTATCCAGACTGCCGTACTGATCGAAACCCTGGTTGCCCTGGGTGCCGAAGTGCGTTGGTCGTCGTGCAACATCTTCTCGACTCAGGATCAGGCTGCTGCCGCTATCGCTGCTGCCGGTATCCCGGTTTTCGCCTGGAAAGGCGAAACCGAAGAAGAGTACGAGTGGTGCCTGGAGCAAACCATCCTTAAAGATGGCGAGCCATGGGATGCCAACATGATCCTCGACGACGGCGGCGACCTGACCGAGCTGCTGCACAAGAAATACCCGGCCATGCTGAAAAAGATCCACGGCGTGACTGAAGAAACCACCACCGGTGTTCACCGTCTGCTGGACATGCTGGCCAAAGGCGAGCTGATGATCCCTGCGATCAACGTGAACGACTCGGTCACCAAAAGCAAAAACGACAACAAGTACGGCTGCCGTCACAGCCTGAACGATGCCATCAAGCGTGGTACTGACCACCTGCTGTCCGGCAAGCAGGCACTGGTTATCGGCTACGGTGACGTGGGCAAGGGTTCGTCCCAGTCCCTGCGTCAGGAAGGCATGATCGTTAAAGTGTCCGAAGTTGACCCGATCTGCGCCATGCAAGCCTGCATGGACGGTTTTGAAGTGGTTTCGCCGTTCATCAACGGCCAGAACGATGGCACCGCTGCCAGCATCGACGCTGCGCTGCTGGGCAAGATCGACCTGATCGTGACCACCACCGGTAACGTCAACGTGTGCGACAAGAACATGCTGGCCGCGCTGAAAAAACGCGCTGTGGTGTGCAACATCGGTCACTTCGACAACGAAATCGACACCGCTTTCATGCGCAAAAACTGGGCATGGGAAGAAGTGAAGCCACAGGTTCACAAGGTTCACCGTACTGGTCTGGGCGAATTCGACCCACAGAACGATGACTACCTGATCCTGCTGGCTGAAGGCCGTCTGGTTAACCTGGGCAACGCCACAGGTCACCCAAGCCGCATCATGGACGGTTCGTTCGCCAACCAGGTGCTGGCGCAGATCTTCCTGTTCGCCCAGAAGTACGCTGACCTGCCAGCCGAACTGCAAGCCGAGCGTCTGACCGTAGAAGTGCTGCCGAAGAAGCTGGACGAAGAAGTGGCCCTGGAAATGGTTCGTGGTTTTGGTGGCGTTGTAACGCAACTGACCAAGCAACAGGCTGACTACATCGGCGTCACCGTCGAAGGCCCGTTCAAGCCAGAAACCTACCGTTACTGATTAAAGAAAGGCGGTCAGGCTTGCACTGACCGCCTTTTTTTTGTGTGAAAGTTCAGCGTCAGGGGTTGTCCATGCCCCCCTCGCGCACGCCAGGGTATTCCCATGTCTCAAGACCGTCGTTACAGCTTCGAGTTCTTCCCGACCAAGACCGATGCTGGACATGAAAAACTGATGAACACGGCTCGCCAGCTGGCGACCTACAACCCGGATTTCTTCTCCTGCACCTACGGTGCCGGTGGCTCGACCCGTGACCGCACGATCAATACCGTGCTGCAACTGGAGAGCGAAGTAAAAGTACCTGCTGCTCCGCACCTGTCGTGCGTGGGTGACAGCAAGGCCGATTTGCGCGGCCTGCTGGCCCAGTACAAGGCCGCGGGGATCAAGCGCATCGTTGCGCTGCGTGGCGACCTGCCTTCGGGCATGGGCATGGCCAGCGGCGAACTGCGCTATGCCAATGACCTGGTGAGCTTCATTCGTGAAGAAACCGGTGACCACTTCCATATCGAAGTGGCGGCTTACCCGGAAATGCACCCGCAAGCGCGCAACTTCGAAGACGATATCAACAACTTCGTGCGCAAGGCCCATGCTGGCGCTGACAGTGCCATCACCCAGTACTTCTTCAACGCCGACAGTTACTTCCGTTTTGTCGAGCGCGTACAAGCAGCGGGAGTGATGATTCCTGTGGTGCCGGGCATCATGCCGATCACCAATTACAGCAAGCTGGCGCGGTTCTCTGACGCCTGTGGCGCTGAAATCCCGCGCTGGATCCGCAAGCAACTTGAAGCCTACGGCGACGACACGCAGAGCATCCAGGCATTTGGTGAGCAGGTCATCAGCGAAATGTGCGAACGCCTGCTCGACGGCGGCGCCCCGGGGTTGCACTTCTACACCCTGAACCAGGCTGATCCGAGCCTGGCGATCTGGAACAACCTCAAGCTGCCGCGCTGATCTGCCTTTGTGGGAGCGGGCTTGCCCGCGATGGCATCGCTGCGGTCCGTCAAGGGATGCGCGTCGTATGCATCGCGAGCAAGCCCGCTCCCACATGGGTTTAAAGCCGTTGGGCAGCATGAAATCGGCGCGTCGTGATTGCTCTGTTATACTCCGGTTTTTCCGCCAGGCTTACGCCCGGCCGCTCGTCCTTGTACAAGGCATTCAACCTCCCGTTACGGCGCAGCTCTCAGCCAGCGCGAGCGGCATGAATGGGCCTTCAGGACTGGAGCAGGACCGGACGGGATTGCGTCATCTTAAACGCCATTCACGCCAGGCAAGACTATCCCTTTGGGCCAAGCCCTAACTAGAACAGGATTTCTCATGTCCTTTGCTTCCCTCGGTCTCTCCGAGGCTTTAGTCCGCGCCATTGAAGCTGCGGGCTATACCGAGCCTACTCCGGTGCAACAGCGGGCCATTCCCGCCGTGTTGCAAGGTCGCGACCTGATGGTTGCGGCACAGACAGGTACTGGTAAAACCGGTGGCTTCGCTCTTCCGATTCTGGAAAAGCTGTTTCCCAATGGCCACCCGGACAAATCCCAGCGCCACGGCCCACGCCAACCACGCGTGCTGGTCCTGACGCCTACCCGCGAACTCGCCGCCCAGGTGCATGAGAGCTTCAAGCTCTATGCCCGCGACCTGAAGTTCGTGAGCGCCTGTGTTTTTGGCGGTGTGGGCACCAACCCGCAGGTTCAGGCCCTGGCCCGTGGTGTTGACGTACTGGTTGCCTGCCCCGGTCGTTTGCTCGACCTGGCCGGTCAAGGCAGTGTTGACCTGTCCCACGTTGAAATCCTGGTACTCGACGAAGCCGACCGTATGCTCGACATGGGCTTTGTCCATGACGTGAAAAAAGTCCTCGCTCGTCTGCCGGCCAAGCGTCAAAACCTGCTGTTTTCGGCGACGTTCTCCAAGGACATCACCGATCTGGCTGGCAAGCTGCTGCGCAACCCGGAACGCATCGAAGTAACGCCACCGAACACCACGGTCGAGCGTATCGAGCAACGCGTGTTCCGTCTGCCTGCCACGCACAAGCGTGCCTTGCTGGCGCACCTGATCACCGCTGGCGCCTGGGAACAGGTTCTGGTCTTCACCCGTACCAAGCACGGTGCAAACCGCCTGGCCGAGTACCTGGACAAGCACGGCCTCAGCGCTGTGGCCATCCACGGTAACAAGAGCCAGAACGCGCGCACCAAAGCCCTGGCCGACTTCAAGGCCGGTACCGTACGCATTCTGGTAGCGACCGACATTGCCGCTCGTGGCCTGGACATCGACCAGCTGCCGCATGTGGTCAACTTCGAGCTGCCAAACGTCGACGAAGATTACGTTCACCGTATCGGCCGTACTGGCCGTGCCGGTCGTTCGGGCGAGGCGATCTCGCTGGTAGCGCCGGACGAAGAAAAACTGCTGAAAAGCATCGAGCGCATGACCAAACAGAAAATCGCCGATGGCGACCTGATGGGTTTTGACTCGAGCACGGTTGAAGCTGAAAAGCCTGAAGTACGCGAGCGTCCGGATGTGCGTAACCCGCGCAACCCGCCGCGCGGCCCGCGTGGCGACGGTCCGGGTAACCCGGGCGGTGGCGGCGGTCGTAAAGACAAGGGCAAGGAAAAGAGCAAAGAAAAGCCGGCAGCTGCTCGCAGCGAGCGTCCAGCTCGTGAGCAAAAGCCGCGCGAAGCTCAGCCTGCCCGTGAACAGCGTCAGCCAACCCCGCGTGCCGACGCCAATCGTGCGCCGGACGAGTTCCGTGATGACGATGTGGATAACTTTGGTAACCGCGCTGATTACGTCAGCCCGTACCAGAACAAGAATAACCAGAGCCGTGGCCGTCGTCCGGGGGCTCCGGCCCAGGGCGCAGGCACTGGCGCTGCGCCAGCGGGTCGTACCGGTGGCCGTCAGAACGGTCCGCGTACCGGTAGCGGTGCCAGCACTGGCACTCCGCCTGCCAAGCGCAGCGGTCCACGCAGTGGCGCTCCGCGTGACGGCCAGGCCCGTCGCGAAAACCGCCCGGCCCGTGACGATGCCCGTCAAGAGCCAGCGGTTAAAGGCCCACGCGAGAACCAGCCGAAGATCATGCACAAAGAGTCGAAAAGCGATCGCTTCCCGACGCCTGAGCAGCTCGATCAACTGCCGAACCGCCCGCGTGGCGAGAAGCCAGCGCTGCTGACGCGTAACCGCTAAAAATTGTGGGAGCGGGCTTGCTCGCGATTCAGGTACTTCGGGTTAACGGCTGCACCGAGGCAATCCAATCGCGAGCAAGCCCGCTCCTACGACAGCACACAAAAAAACGCCCCGGCTCTCACAAGCCGGGGCGTTTTTTTAGCCGTTTAAAAGCGCTATTACTTGGCCTTTACGCCTTCCAGCGAGATATCCAGGCTCAGGGTCTGGTCCTTGCTTGGGGACTTGATGCCGAAATCCTGCAGGTTGATGGTGGTGGTCGCGTTGAAGCCAGCACGTTCGCCGCCCCACGGATCCTTGCCTTCGCCGTTGAACGTTGCCTTGAAGGTTACAGGCTTGGTCACACCGTGCAGGGTCAGGTCACCGGTTACGTCAGCTGTGTTGTCGCCAGTCGGCACAACCTTGGTCGACTTGAAGGTCGCTTCCGGGTACTTGCTCACGTCCAGGAAATCTTTGCTGGCGATATGCTTGTCACGTTCGGCGTGGTTGGAAAACAGGCTGGCGGTTTTCAGGGTCACGTCAATCTTGCTGTCGGCAGGTTTGGCTGCGTCCCACGAGAACGTACCGCTCCAGTCCTTGAAAGTACCGTGAATGAAGCTGAAGCCCAGGTGGCTGACTTTCCAGTCGATAAAGGCGTGCTGGCCTTCTTTGTCGATGGTGTAGTCAGCCGCCATGGCCTGACCTGCGGTCAGCATTGCGGTTCCGAGAGCCAGCGCAGCGAGGGTCTTTTTCAACATGCGTTCTATTCCTTTTGAGTTGAGGTTGAGCATCAGGCTTTGCGCCCCAGCATACGGTTCAGGGTCGCATCACGATCGATAAAGTGGTGTTTCAAAGCAACCAGACCATGAAGCCCTGCAAAAATGACCACGGCCCATGCCAGGTAAAGATGCACGACACCCGCTACATCAGCCTGGTCAGGCAGGTTGGAAATCAGTGCAGGGACTTCAAACAGGCCGAAAACCGGAATACCCACGCCTTCAGAGGTGGAAATCAGGTAGCCGGCGATCATCACGGCAAACAAACCCAGATACAAAAAACCATGCCCGAGTTTGGCACCGATTCGTGTTGCACGGCTGTAACTGGCCAGTGCCGCTGGTGCCGGGCTGAACCAGATCCATACAACGCGTAGCAGCATTACAGCGAATAGCGTCAGACCAATGCTTTTATGCAGGTCAGGCGCCTCTTTGCGCCAAGGGCTGTAATAGTCCAGACCGACCATCCACAACCCCAGTGCGAACAACCCGAACACCGCCAACGCAACAGACCAGTGCATGAAGATGCTGACGGCACCATAGCGAGAAGAAGAGTTACGTAGCTGCATGACCAACATCCTGTAGGAACTTGGGTCTAAGACTAATGGTTTACCTATCGATTGAAAGCGCATTTTATTGCTGCAAGCTATCGATAAATACGATCTGAAGCCTGAGAGTCAAACGTTAAGCAAACGTTAACAATATTTGTGTTGCCTGTGGGTGTCCAAGGCCGTCTTTGAATACGGAGTAAACGTAATAGGTTGTTACACGCCTGCGCATTGCATAGGCTTGCACTCTTGTTTGCCCGCACACGCCGGGAGCCAGCGCCAGGAGAGTGAAAATGGGCCTGAATAACCAGTGGATGCAACGCGACCTTGCCGTGTTGTGGCATCCCTGCACCCAAATGAAAGACCATGAACAACTGCCCTTGATCCCTATCAAGCGCGGCGAAGGCGTGTGGCTGGAAGACTTTGAAGGCAAGCGCTACCTCGATGCCGTGAGTTCCTGGTGGGTCAATGTGTTTGGCCACTGCAACCCGCGAATCAACCAGCGCATCAAGGATCAGGTCGATCAGTTGGAGCACGTGATCCTTGCAGGCTTCAGCCATCAGCCGGTGATCGAACTGTCCGAGCGGCTGGTCAAGATGACACCTGAAGGCCTGACCCGTTGCTTCTATGCCGATAACGGTTCGTCGTGCATCGAAGTTGCGCTGAAGATGAGCTTCCACTACTGGCTCAACCGTGAACAGCCAGACAAAAAACGCTTCGTTACCCTGACCAACAGCTATCACGGTGAAACCATGGCCGCGATGGCCGTGGGCGATGTGCCGTTGTTCACTGAAACCTACAAGGCGTTGCTGCTCGACACCATCAAGGTGCCGAGCCCCGACTGCTACCTGCGCCCTGAAGGCGTGAGCTGGGAAGCGCATTCGCGCACGATGTTTTTGGCGATGGAGCAGACTCTCGCCGAAAATCATCAAACCGTGGCTGCGGTTATCGTTGAGCCGCTGATTCAGGGCGCGGGTGGCATGCGCATGTACCACCCGGTGTACCTCACACTGCTGCGCGAGGCCTGTGACCGTTACGGCGTGCACTTGATCCTTGATGAAATTGCCGTGGGCTTTGGCCGCACCGGCACCATGTTCGCCTGCGAACAGGCGGGTATCACGCCGGACTTCCTGTGTCTGTCCAAAGCGTTGACCGGTGGCTATTTGCCGTTGGCGGCCTGCATGACCACGGATGAGGTGTACAGCGCGTTCTACGACGATTACCCGACCCTGCGCGCCTTCCTGCATTCCCACAGCTATACGGGTAATCCGCTGGCCTGTGCCGCAGCGTTGGCGACGCTGGATATCTTCGAAGAAGACAACGTTATCGAGAACAACAAGGCCCTGGCTCAACGTATGGCCCTGGCGACTGCCCATCTGGTTGATCATTCTCATGTTTCGGAAGTACGTCAGACCGGTATGGTGCTGGCCATTGAAATGGTTCAGGACAAGGCCAGCAAAACCGCTTACCCGTGGCAGGAGCGTCGGGGGCTTAAAGTCTTCCAGCACGCCCTGGAGCGGGGTGCGTTGTTGCGCCCACTGGGTAGCGTGGTGTATTTCTTGCCGCCTTACGTAATCACCCCCGAGCAGATCGACTTTTTGGCTGAAGTGGCCAGTGAAGGGATCGATATCGCGACCCGCAGCGACATCAGCGTGGCCGTGCCATCGAATTTTCACCCGGACTTCCGTGACCCGGGTTAAACCGGGCCGTACTGTATCTCCTGTGGGAGCGGGCCTGCTCCCACATTAGCACCCGAATTTTCAGAGAATTTAAATGAGATTGTCCCGCTTTTTTATCGACGCTCCTTTGAGCCTTGGTGAGCATGAATTGCCTGAGGCTCAGGCGCATTACATTGGCCGCGTGCTGCGTATGGCCGAGGGCGATGCCTTGCAAGTGTTCGACGGCTCGGGCCAGGAGTTTCTGGGACGCTTGCTGGAAGTCGGCAAAAAGCGCGTACGCGTGCTGCTGGACGAAACCTTCGCAGGGCAAGTTGAATCGCCATTGGCCATTCACCTCGGTCAGGGCCTGTCCCGTGGCGAGCGTATGGACTGGGCTATTCAAAAGGCCACCGAGCTGGGCGTGACTGAAATCACCCCGATCATGAGCGAGCGCTGCGAAGTGCGGCTCAAGGACGAACGCGCCGACAAACGTCTGGCCCACTGGCGGCAGGTGGCGATCAGCGCCTGTGAGCAATGCGGCCGTTCGCGGGTACCCGTTATCCATCCGCCGGTGTTGCTCAGCGACTGGATCAAAACCACTGAAGCCGACCTCAAGCTGGTGCTGCACCCGGTGTCAGAACCCTTGGCCAGCCACGCGAAACCTTCGCGCCTGGCGTTTTTGATCGGCCCCGAAGGCGGCCTGACCGATAACGAAATCGACCTGGCCCAGGCCGCCGGCTACCAGCCTGCACGCCTTGGCCCACGGGTGCTGCGTACCGAAACTGCGCCGGTTGTAGCCCTGGCCGTGGCGCAGCAGTTGTGGGGTGATTTCTAAGTCAGGCCCTGCTTTTTTGCTTTTGTGGGAGCAGGCTTGCTCGCGATGGGGTCGACGCGATTATCTAGACCTACCGCGGCGCCTGCATCGCGAGCAAGCCCGCTCCCACAAAGGTGTGGCCTTCAATTTCAGTCGTTTCGTACGACGTTTCGCTTTCATTCTCGTGAATCATCCGAGAAGATTCCGCTCGCTTGCGCCTGTTCAAATCGGGGAATAGTCTCGGCCCATCGCTGCAAATCAGCGGTCGGGTTTAGTCGCCTGGTAGATGAGCAAGGCGCAAGGCGCCACCTTAGTGAGGCGTTTTTTTTGGCCCCGCTTTATGGTGGCCGTGCGCAGGGCGCCCTCGGGCGCGCCGGTTTCCGAGCTCACCGGTCGACTAACCTGCGTACGGCTGCCACCCGTTCGTTTTGGTGTTGTCGGTCATGCACTTGGTGGAGCTGGCCAAGGGTTATGTCGACAAGTCGCTGGATACGCTGGCAACGCACTGAAGCAGCACGCGCCTGAGTGCAGCAGGCGCGTTTTGGGGCAGCTGGTTTGAAGGTGAGGGTGTAACGGAAGACTTTTTTTGACGCCCTTACTCCACCGGGTCACTCACCGGCTTGGCGATGATCTGTTTTAGCTCGGCGGTCATCGGGAACTCCAGGTTCAGGCCGTTGGGCGGGATCGGTTGTTCGAACCAGCGCTGGTAAATGCTGGTGATTTCCCCGGACTGATACAGGTCGGCCAGGGTCTTGTTCACCACCGCCAGGAACTGCGGGTCGTCCTTGCGCACCATGCAGCTGTAGATTTCACGGGATTGCTCATCCCCTACAACCACCCATTTGTGCGGATCACGAGCTTTGGCACGTTCGCCGTAGAGCAGCGCATCGTCCATATAAAACGCAACGGCGCGGCCGGTTTCGAGCATCTTGAAGGCTTCACCATGATCTTTGGCACTGATCACGTTCATGCCCATTTTGTGGTCGGCGCTGTAGCTTTTGATAAAGCGTTCGTTGGTGGTGCCTGCCGTTGTCACCACGTTTTTGTCGCGCAAATCATCAAAGCCCTTGATGCCGCTGTTCTTGGCGGTCAGCAGTTGGCCTTTGACGTAAATAAACCCATAGGAAAATGCCACCTGCTTTTGCCGTTCGGCGGTCACGCCGGTTGAGCCGCATTCCAGGTCTACGGTGCCGTTCTGCACCAGCGGGATGCGGGTTTGCGAGGTCACCAGGTTGTATTTGACCTTCAGCGGTTTGCTGCCCACTTGCTGCTGGATGCGCTCGACGATTTTATTGGCCAGCTCCACCGAATAGCCCATGGGCTTGCCGCTGTTATCGCCGACATAGGAGAACGGCACCGATGCATCGCGATAACCCAGGGTAATACTTCCCGAGTCGGCGATTTTTTTCAGTGTGCCCTGCAACGGGGCTTCGTTGGCTTGTACGGCATGGCTGATTAACAGGCCCAGCGTGCAACTGATCAAGGCAAATTTTTTCATTGTTGTTTTCCCCTCACACAGATTAATGACGAACTGCAATCACGCTGATTTCCACCAATACCTCAGGCCGTGCCAGCTCCGCCTGCAGGGTGGTGCGGGTGGGCGCCTTGCCTGCCGACAGCCAGGCTGACCACACGGCATTCATGGCCGCAAAGTCGCGCTGGATGTTTTGCAGGTAAAGGGTGGCGTTAACGATGTGGTCTTTATCGCTGCCAGCTTCGGCCAACAGGGCGTCGATCTTGCTCAACACTTCTTGCGTTTGCGCGGTAATGTCCTCGCTTTGCGTAGGCACCTGTCCCGACAGAAACACCAGGGCTTCAAACGTCGCGGCGGCGCTCAAACGGTCATTGCTGTTGATGCGTTGAATGGTCATAGGGCTTTCCTTGTGGACGGGATGGCGCACTCAGGCGGCCAGGCCTTGCATGTCAATGGAGGTTTTGCGTTGTGCAATCAGCTCGCTGAGCAAGCGCCCGCTGCCGCAGGCCAGGGTGAAGCCCAGGGCGCCGTGGCCCAGGTTGAGCCACAGGTTGCGATAACCGCTGGCACCCAGGATGGGTACGCCGCTGGGGGTTGCAGGACGCATGCCAGCCCATTCGATGGCGGTTTGATAGTTGCCCGCATCCGGGAACGTGCTGCTGGCCAGTTGACGCATTTGCGCCAGGCGTTTGGGGTCCGGGGCAGGGTCGAAGCCGACGATATCGACCATCGCGGCGATGCGCAGTTGCTCGCCGATACGCGCGTAGACAATTTTGCGGTCGTAGTCGGTAATGCTCACTTGTGGTGCCTTTTGCGGGTCGGTCAGGGCCAGCGTAAGGCTGTAACCCTTGAGCGGGTACAACGGCAGGTGCAGCCCCGGCAGGCGCAGGGCCGGGCTGTTGTGCCCGGCGGCGAGCACCAGTTGGTCCACGGCCAGAACCTCGTCGCCCATTTCCACTGCCTGTACCGCCCCGTTGGCGTGGCGAAGCCGGGTGACGGTCTTGCCCAGCATAAAGGTGCAACGGCCACTGGCCTGCAAGCGGGCGGCCAGTTGCTGACAGAACCCGTGGCAATCCCCGACCTCTTCGCTGGGGGTATAAATACCGCCGACGAATGCCGAGCCTTGCAGCCCGGGTTCCAGGCTGGCGCACTCGCCGGCAGTCAGTGCTTGTTGAAATGAGCTGTGGATAACTTTTTTCCGGGCCTTTTCAAAGTTGCCGCGCTCACGGAACGCCACCAGCTTGCCGTTGCGCTGCCAGGCGAAGCCGTCGAGCTGATCTTCTTCGCGCCACTGCTGCAGCGTGGCCTGGCTGAGCAATGCCAGGCGCAGCAAATGCGCGCCATTGCGCTGGTTCACCGAGCCACGGCAGGCAGCCACAAACGAGGCCAGCCAGCGCCATTGGGCCGGGTCCATGCGCGGGCGCAGCTTGAGGGGCGAGTCGCCGCGCAACATCCAGCCCATCGCTTGCCACGGCACGCCGGCATCGGCCAGCGGTGCTACATAGCGGTAGGAGAGCTGGCCACCATTGGCAAAGCTGGTCTGGCTGCCCAAGGTCGGGCGGGCCTCGATCACCGTCACTTCAAAGCCGTCGCGCACCAGGGCATACGCTGTAGCCAGCCCGATTACGCCCCCGCC
>NZ_JASJWL010000098.1:0-11241 GCF_035019225.1 Pseudomonas sp. CCC4.1
AGATGTGTATAAGAGACAGACCTTCGCGAGCAGGCTCGCTCCCACAGTTGCCGTTTTCCTGTCGTAGCCTGCGGCAGCGACCGCAGGTGGCTTAACCCCTTGGTTTTGGCCCTTGCTCCAGATGCTGCTGGGTGCAATACCACTCTTGTTGCTGGCTCAGGGCGCGGTCACGGGGCAGGTGTACGCCACAGTGGGCGCAGCGCACCATTGGCTGAGCGCTCGGGTCGACCGGTTTTTTGGTCGCGGCCATACCGGTCTTGTATTTGCGCCACAGCCAAACGCCTGCAGCAATCAGCGCTGCCCAGATCAGTAAACGAAGCATGGTAATTCGCTATTCGAGAAAAGATGCACCAGTTTAGCCAAGGACCTGGCAGGCGCACAGCGGTAAATCAAACATAAAAAAAGAGCTCCGAAGAGCTCTTTTTTTATGTGCTGAACGATCAGTCGAACAGGCCCAGGGTCATGTAGCTGAACCAGGAGCGGCTTTTACCTTCAGCTTGCGGTTCTTCGATGATGTCGCCATCGGCATCCTTTGGCTTCAGTTCTGCCGGGATTGCATCCTTGGCATCCTGGTACTGCTTCTGGATATCCATGTTTGCACGGGTTTCACCCGGTGGCAGCGGTGTGCTGGATTCGATCAGGCCCAATGTGGCCTTGCTCAGCCATGAACGGTTGTCCGACTCGGAAACCTGCGGCACAAACTGGCCGTCTACCAGGCTCGGGTGGTCCGGGTAGTTGGTCTTGAGCACTTCAAGGCTGGTGTTGGCCAGCTGGTCGAGATGCATGCGCTGGTAGGACTCAACCATTACCGCCAGGCCGTCGCCGACCGAAGGAGTTTCCTGGAAGTTTTCGACCACATAGCGGCCACGGTTGGCAGCGGCTACATAAGCCTGACGAGTCAGGTAGTAATCGGCTACGTGGATTTCATACGCTGCCAACAGGTTGCGCAGGTAGATCATGCGCTGCTTGGCGTCGGGTGCGTAGCGGCTGTTGGGGAAGCGGCTGGTGAGCTGGGCGAACTCGTTGTAGGAGTCGCGTGCAGCGCCCGGGTCACGCTTGCTCATGTCCAGCGGCAGGAAGCGCGCCAGCAGGCCAACGTCCTGGTCAAAGGAGGTCAGGCCCTTGAGGTAGTAGGCGTAGTCAACGTTCGGATGCTGTGGATGCAGGCGGATAAACCGTTCGGCAGCCGACTTGGCCGCTTCGGGCTCGGAGTTCTTGTAGTAGGCGTAAATAAGTTCAAGCTGGGCCTGGTCGGCGTAGCGACCGAACGGGTAGCGTGACTCAAGGGCCTTGAGTTTGGCGGTAGCACTGGTATAGCTGTGGTTGTCCAGGTCGGCCTGTGCCTGCTGGTACAGCTCCACTTCGCTGAGGTTTTCGTCAACGACTTCTTTAGTCGACGAGCAAGCGGCGGTCAGTGCGAGGATGGCGATCAGCAGCAGGTGTCTCACTTGCATGGCGGCTTGCGTCCCTATGACGGCCGCTGTCTTGGGCGGGTCCGTCCTGTTATGATGAGTGCCCCGTGAAAAGCCTCGGGGCAAAAGACGCCGTATTTAACCACAAGCGCGCAGCCGAAACCAAAGGCTTGGCGCGGTCCTGATGAGCATGTCCGAGAAAATTCAACTTCGCGAAGAGGTGCCGTCCGAACTGGGTGGCCAACGCCTCGATCAAGTCGCCGCACAATTATTCGCTGAGCACTCGCGCTCGCGCCTTTCCGCCTGGATCAAAGACGGCCGCCTTACTGTGGACGGAGCCGTCATACGCCCCCGTGACATCGTACACGGCGGTGCCATCCTGGAGCTGACTGCAGAGCAGGAAGCCCAGGGTGAGTGGATCGCTGAAGACATCCCCCTGGATATCGTCTACGAAGACGATGACATCCTGGTCATCAACAAGCCTGCGGGCCTGGTGGTGCACCCGGCTGCAGGGCATGCCAGTGGTACTTTGCTCAATGCCTTGCTGCACCACGTACCGGACATTATCAATGTGCCGCGTGCGGGGATCGTGCATCGCCTGGACAAGGACACCACCGGTCTGATGGTGGTCGCCAAGACCATTCAGGCGCAGACACAACTGGTTACACAGTTGCAGAGCCGCAGTGTCAGTCGTATCTATGAGTGCATCGTTATCGGTGTCGTGACCGCCGGGGGCAAGATCGACGCGCCTATCGGCCGTCACGGCCAACAGCGCCAGCGCATGGCGGTAATGGAAGGCGGCAAGCAGGCGGTCAGTCATTACCGTGTGCTTGAGCGTTTCCGTTCCCACACCCATGTGCGGGTAAAGCTGGAAACCGGTCGTACGCACCAGATTCGTGTGCATATGTCTCATATCAACTTCCCGTTGGTCGGAGACCCTGCCTACGGCGGTCGCTTCCGTATTCCGCCGTCTGCCAGCGTGACGATGGTCGAGTCCCTGAAAAACTTCCCGCGTCAGGCGCTCCATGCCCGTTTCCTCGAGCTGGATCATCCGACGACCGGTAAGCGCATGAGCTGGGAATCAGCACTGCCTGACGACTTTGTCTGGCTGTTGACGTTGCTCAAGCAAGACCGTGAGGCATTTATCGGGTGAACACCTTCCTGATTCCTGACTGGCCAGCGCCGGCAGGCATCCGGGCCTGTGTGACCACCCGTGCGGGCGGCGTCAGTGTGGCGCCGTTCGACAGCTTCAACCTGGGCGACCATGTAGGCGACGACCCTGTTGCCGTTGCGCATAACCGCCATCGCCTTACCCATATTTTTGACGTACAGCCCGCCTGGCTTAGCCAGGTTCACGGGGTTGTGGTCGCACCTGCCAATCCCGAACTGATTGTTGAGGCCGATGCCAGCTGGACGGCCACCCCCGGTATTGCCTGTACGGCAATGACGGCGGATTGCTTGCCTGCATTGTTCTGCGATCGTGCTGGCACTCGTGTTGCGGCAGCCCATGCCGGTTGGCGCGGGCTGGCGGCCGGGGTGCTTGAAGCCGCCGCACTAAGCCTCAATGTTGCGCCACAGGAGCTGCTTGTGTGGCTGGGGCCGGCCATTGGCCCCAAGGCATTTGAGGTCGGGGCCGAGGTGCAGGAGGTCTTTGTAAAAGACATGCCCCAGGCCGAAGCCGCCTTTGTGCCCAGCATCAATGCCGGGCGTTTTATGGCCGATATCTATGAGCTGGCGCGTTTGCGTCTGGCCCGCTTCGGTATCACGGCTGTGTACGGCGGGGGTTTTTGCACCGTGACCGACCCGCGTTTCTTCTCCTATCGGCGCAGTCCCAATACTGGCCGCTTCGCATCACTGGTTTGGATCGAAAGACCGTCCAGCTGATCTGCGTCATTTTCCAAACGCTTGAAACTCTCGTAATCGCCCGCATCTACTATGGTATCTGGCAGGTTTCTTCATTCAGGAGTTTCCATCCCTCCGGCCTGCTCATAAGGAAGGTGACGAATGCGTATAGATAGATTAACCAGCAAGTTGCAATTGGCGTTGTCCGATGCTCAGTCATTGGCCGTTGGCCTCGATCATCCGGCCATCGAGCCTGCGCACTTGATGCAGGCATTGCTGGAACAGCAGGGCGGTTCGATCAAGCCGTTGCTGATGCAAGTCGGTTTCGATGTAAACAGCCTGCGTAAAGAGCTGACCAAAGAGCTCGATCAGCTGCCAAAAATTCAGAATCCGACTGGCGACGTAAACATGTCGCAGGATTTGGCACGTCTGTTGAACCAGGCGGATCGTCTGGCGCAGCAAAAAGGCGACCAGTACATCACCAGCGAAGTTGTATTGCTGGCGGCGATGGACGACAACAGCAAGCTGGGCAAGTTGTTGCTGGGTCAGGGCGTGAGCAAGAAAGCCCTGGAAAATGCCATCAACAACCTGCGTGGCGGCGAAGCGGTCAATGACCCGAACGTTGAAGAGTCACGCCAGGCGCTGGACAAGTACACCATTGACCTGACCAAGCGCGCCGAAGAGGGCAAGCTCGACCCGGTGATCGGTCGTGACGATGAAATTCGTCGCACCATTCAGGTCCTGCAGCGCCGTACCAAGAACAACCCGGTACTGATCGGTGAGCCTGGCGTGGGTAAAACCGCGATTGCCGAAGGTCTGGCACAACGGATCATTAATGGCGAAGTGCCTGACGGCCTCAAGGGCAAACGTCTGCTGTCCCTGGACATCGGTGCGCTGATTGCCGGTGCCAAGTTCCGCGGTGAGTTCGAGGAGCGCCTGAAAGCAGTGCTTAACGAGCTGTCGAAGCAGGAAGGGCAAGTCATCCTGTTTATCGACGAATTGCATGTCATGGTTGGCGCCGGTAAAGGCGAGGGTGCCATGGATGCGGGCAATATGCTCAAGCCTGCATTGGCTCGCGGTGAGTTGCACTGCGTGGGTGCGACCACGCTCAACGAGTACCGCCAATACATCGAGAAGGACGCAGCACTTGAGCGTCGCTTCCAGAAAGTACTGGTGGACGAGCCGAGCGAAGAAGACACCATTGCGATCCTGCGTGGCCTTAAAGAGCGTTATGAGGTTCACCACAAGGTAGCGATTACCGACGGTGCGATCATTGCTGCGGTCAAACTCAGCCATCGTTACATCACCGACCGGCAGTTGCCGGACAAGGCGATTGACCTGATGGACGAGGCTGCCAGCCGTATCCGCATGGAGATCGACTCCAAGCCTGAGGTACTGGACCGTCTTGAACGTCGCTTGATTCAACTGAAGGTTGAAGCCCAGGCGTTGAAGAAAGAAGAAGACGAGGCCGCGAAAAAACGCCTCGAGAAATTGCAGGAAGAAATCGAGCGTCACGAGCGCGAATATTCGGACCTCGAAGAGATCTGGACCTCGGAAAAAGCCGAAGTGCAGGGCTCTGCCCAGATCCAGCAGAAAATCGAGCAGGCGCGCCAGGAGCTTGAAGTGGCCCGCCGCAGCGGCAACCTCAACCGCATGGCCGAGTTGCAGTACGGGATCATCCCTGATCTGGAACGCAGCCTGCAGATGGTCGACGAGCACAGCGGCAAAACTGAAAACCAGTTGTTGCGCAGCAAAGTGACTGAAGAGGAAATCGCGGAAGTGGTATCGAAGTGGACGGGTATCCCGGTCTCCAAGATGCTCGAAGGCGAACGCGACAAGCTGATGAAAATGGAAAGCCTGTTGCATGAGCGCGTGATTGGCCAGGACGAGGCCGTAGTGGCTGTGTCCAACGCCGTGCGGCGTTCCCGTGCCGGCCTGAGTGACCCGAACCGTCCTAGCGGCTCGTTCATGTTCCTCGGCCCTACCGGTGTGGGTAAAACCGAGTTGTGCAAGGCGCTGGCCGAGTTCCTCTTTGATACTGAAGAGGCGATGGTGCGGATCGATATGTCCGAGTTCATGGAGAAACATTCCGTGGCTCGACTGATCGGTGCACCACCAGGCTATGTGGGCTACGAAGAAGGCGGTTATCTGACCGAAGCGGTACGGCGCAAGCCTTACTCGGTGATCCTGCTGGATGAAGTCGAGAAAGCTCACCCGGACGTGTTCAACGTGTTGCTGCAAGTGCTGGAAGACGGTCGCCTGACTGACAGCCACGGCCGTACCGTGGACTTCCGCAACACGGTGATCGTGATGACCTCCAACCTGGGCTCTGCACAGATCCAGGAGCTGGTGGGCGATCGCGAGGCACAGCGTGCAGCGGTGATGGATGCGGTCAGCACCCACTTCCGTCCGGAGTTCGTGAACCGGATCGACGAAGTGGTGATCTTCGAGCCTCTGGCCCGTGATCAGATTGCTGGCATCGCCGAAATCCAGTTGGGTCGTCTGCGCAGTCGTCTGGCTGAGCGTGACTTGAGCCTTGAGCTGAACCAGGATGCTCTGGACAAGCTGATTGCGGTTGGTTACGACCCGGTTTATGGCGCACGCCCTCTGAAACGTGCGATCCAGCGCTGGATCGAAAACCCGCTGGCACAACTGATCCTGTCCGGTCAGTTCTTGCCTGGCACCACCGTGACAGCCAGCGTGAAGGACGACGAAATCGTCTTCGCATAAGGTTTGAAAGCGGTGTTTTAAGAGAGGCCTCGCTTTGCGAGGCCTTTTTTTTCTAGGGTGTTGATCTGTAAGGAAAACGCTTGTAATATGCGCCCCGCAGCAAGCAACCCGTAATAGCGACTTGGCCCAAACCGAGAAGCCCGCTGGAAGAGCTAAGTAATTGTCTTCTAACGAAAAATAAGGGTTGACAAGGCTTTTAAAGCTTGTAGAATAGCCGACCTCAGAGACGCCAACGCAGCGATGCGAAGAACTCGAAGAGTGTTGCTAAGCAGTAAGGCAACAACGTTACAAATTGAAATATGTAGTTCCGCGATAGCTCAGTTGGTAGAGCAAATGACTGTTAATCATTGGGTCCCTGGTTCGAGTCCAGGTCGTGGAGCCATTTTCAAGCCGGGGTATAGCGCAGTCCGGTAGCGCGCCTGCTTTGGGAGCAGGATGTCAGGAGTTCGAATCCCCTTACCCCGACCATTTTTGGGTCGTTAGCTCAGTTGGTAGAGCAGTTGGCTTTTAACCAATTGGTCGTAGGTTCGAATCCCACACGACCCACCATTTTTGGCTCCAGTTCGCTGGGGTTAGATCTTAAGATCAGAGGCCAAAAGCACTGATCGAAGAAGGCGCCTCTTGAAGGTGCTTTTTTTTACCGGGGTATAGCGCAGTCCGGTAGCGCGCCTGCTTTGGGAGCAGGATGTCAGGAGTTCGAATCCCCTTACCCCGACCATTTTCTGCCCGGCAGTAATGGGTATAGAAAATAAGGCGCTGATGCCAGTTGCATCAGAGGCCATAAAAGAGCGTCCTTACGGACGCTTTTTTATTGTTGTAAAAGTTGAAATATGCAGTTCCGCGATAGCTCAGTTGGTAGAGCAAATGACTGTTAATCATTGGGTCCCTGGTTCGAGTCCAGGTCGTGGAGCCAGTTTCAAAGAATTTTTGGGTCGTTAGCTCAGTTGGTAGAGCAGTTGGCTTTTAACCAATTGGTCGTAGGTTCGAATCCCACACGACCCACCATGTTCGGCTCCAGTAGCCATAAAAAAAGCGTCCATTGGACGCTTTTTTTATGCCTGTAGGAAACGTAACCCTGTAGTCGCAGCCTTCGTTCTTCAGCAGCTGCTACGAGGTTTTTGCTTCAGCTTGGGTTTGCAGCCTTGTTGTCCGCGTCCTGAAGATCCTGCAGCGCGGCCGAATACTGATCCGCTTCTGCCTTGGGCACCATCTGCCATGACGGCTTGCGCAATGCATAGAAGATAAACGGCGGCACGCCTGCGACGATCAATCCCAGCAACAAAATCCCCGCATATTCGAAAAACGGCATGCTGCTGAAGCTGTTGGGCGGAATAAAGCCGAAAATTAGCGCCACGCAGGTTGAAAACAACCCCAGGTAGCACCAGCCATGCAGCCCCTTGAGCACATAGCCGCGTTTTACATTGGGCTGTGTTTTACGCAGTTTCATGGCCGCCATAAACATGAATACGTAGATGATCAGGTACATCAGCGCAGCCATCGCACTGATCATCCAGAAGGCATCGGATACATTGTCGAGAAAGATGTAAATCGTCGACAGCAGCGTGACGATAACGGCCTGTAAATACAGAATGTTTTTTTGCACGCCTTTTTTGTTCACTTCCTGCATCACAGGTGGAAGCATTCCGGCCTTACCGACGAACAGCAAGCCGGTAGACGGCCCGGCAGTCCAGGCCAGTACCCCGCCCAACGCACCGATAATCAGCAAAATGGCCATGATCGGGGTTGCCCATGGCATGTCGAAGCCCTGGAAGAACGCAGCGTAAGCCTGGATAACCCCGGCGGTAAGGCTGGTTGAGTCAGCGGGTACCACCAGCGAAATCGCCACCGTGGGCGGGATAAACACCAGCAGGATCATAAAGAAGGCCAAGAGAATCGCCCGGGGCATTTCCTTTTGCGGGTTACGCAATTCACGGGCGTGAATGGCGTTCATTTCGATACCGGCAAACGCCAGGAAGTTACTCACAATCAGTACCAGGCCGGTAATGGCGCCGGTAAATTCCTGCCAGAAGTCCGGGTGCAGGTTGCGCGAGCCGGATTTGACTGTGGAGTGGGTATCGAAAATGGCCGGGATCAAGGCATCCCAAGTCAACGGGGTGGCTGATTTATGCCCCAGCACCAGCCAGGCGACGCCGAGCAAAACCAGCAGCGCGGCGGGTAATGCGGTGCCCAGCAGCATGAACCATGACGTCAGCTTCGACAGTGCTGTCAGCCCGTTAAGTGCCACAAATGTCGATAGCCAGTATAAAACGATGATGACGGCGGCAGTAAATACACCGCTTTTGGCCAGTTCAGGGTTGATCAGATACGCCATGGTGCTGGCGCCAAACCCGAGCACAATCGGGTACCAGACCACCACTTGTACCCACATGAACCACATGATGAAAAAGCCCGGGCGGTCGCCGTAGGCTTGTCTTACCCAGCCATAAATCCCGCCGTTCCAGCCTGTGCCCAGTTCAGAAGCGACCAGGGATACCGGAATGAAAAACAGCAGTGCGGGGATGACATAGAGAAAGACCGAGCCCAGGCCATAGACGGCCATGCTGGGTAACGAACGAATACTGGCAACAGCGGCAACCATCATAAAGCAGATGGTCAGCCAGGACATGTAGGTTTTAGCTTTGCTGGTGGTGGCCATAAGTATCCCGCTCCCTTACGCGAATTCGTGCAACAGGCTCAGATTGAGCGTGCGGCTAAGGTATTCGGCGGCCAGTTGACCGCGAACGCTGTTACCGGCTCCGTCCAGTGGCGGGGCAAAGGCGGCGATGGCGCACACCCCCGGAACCACAGCCAGAATGCCGCCGCCGACCCCGCTTTTTCCCGGCAGGCCGACTTTGTAGTACCAGTCCCCGGTGGTGTCATACAGGCCATTCAGGGTCATCTCGGAGAGGATTGGCGCCACGTTGTTGGCCCGAACCGCGCGTTTTCCGCTGATCGGGTTGACGCCACCATTGGCCAGGGTAGCGCCCATGGTCACCAGGTCATGGCAGGTGATCGCCACGGAACATTGACGGGTGTAGACGGCGCACACTTCCATCGGGTCGGCGTACATATAGCCGTAACTCTGCAATAGCCAGGCAATGCCGCGGTTGTGCTGGTTGGTCTTGGCTTCCGATTGATAAACCTCGTCGTTGACCGTCAGTTCACGCCCGGCGAAAAGGTTGTAAGTCGCCTGGATCTGGTCCCAGCGCGCTTGCGCCGTATCGGCTTCGAGGAGGCTGACAGTGGCCATGGCGCCTGCGTTTACAAAGGGGTTGAGCGGTCGGCCCTTATGCAGTTCCAGGGCAATCACCGAGTTGAACGGCTCACCTGTGGGGTCGCAACCGATCTTGCTGCGCAAGGCTTGCGGTCCCACTTCATCGAGTACATGGGCGAGGGTGAATACCTTGGAAATCGACTCGATGGCGAAGGCGTAATCGGTGTCGCCGACTTCTGCATGGGTACCGTCGCAGAACATGATGCTGATGCCGAACAGATGGGATGGCACTGAGGCCAGGTAAGGGATGTAGCTGGCGTTCTTGCCGTGCTGATTGCTGGCAAACCGTTGCAGGGACTGGTCCAGCGCCTGTTTTACCGTGCTGTCTACGGTCGTGGGTCTTTGCTTCATCGTGCTCGCTCCGTGAGTACTATCGAGAATCGAGACTATAGATCGGAAAATGCACGGTGGTCGGAAATCGGACGGCAGACCTCAAATGCTTGGCTATGCTGGCTGGGCCGAAGCTGAGCCAGAGTTGCAACGGCGGGCTCATAGATTGACCAATACTCAAGGAGAGTTCACATGGCACTGCACCGTATCAAGCGCAACAAGGACGTCGACCCCGTATTTGGTTCTTCTGCGCTGGCTCATGCCGCTGCAATCAAGCTGTTCCCCGAGGCTGAGCAAGCGCCGGGTGAGGTTTTCCAACTGGTCCACGATGAGTTGTATCTGGATGGAAACTCCAGGCAGAACCTGGCGACCTTTTGCCAGACGTGGGAAGAGGACGAGGTCCACAAGTTGATGGACCTGTCGATCGACAAGAACATGATCGACAAGGATGAGTACCCGCAGTCTGCGGAGCTGGAAAACCGCTGTATTCATATGCTGGCGGACTTATGGCATTCGCCCGAAGCGGCTACCACCATCGGTACTTCCACCGTAGGCTCCAGCGAAGCCTGCATGCTGGGTGGTCTGGCTGCATTGTGGCGCTGGCGTGCGGTGCGCAAGGCGGCAGGCAAGCCGACAACTACGCCGAATATGGTGTGCGGTCCGGTGCAGGTGTGCTGGCACAAATTTGCCCGTTACTGGGACGTCGAAATTCGTGAAGTGCCGATGTCGGAAGGGCATTGGTTTATGACCCCCGAGGACATGCTGGAGCGGGTCGATGAAAATACCATCGTCGTAGTGCCGACCTTTGGCCAGACGTTCACCGGGCTGTATGAAACCGTAAAGCCGTTATCCGATGCTCTGGATGACTTGCAAAAAAGCACGGGTCTGAATATTGATCTGCACGTCGACGGTGCAAGTGGCGCGATGCTGGCTCCGTTTTGTGCGCCGGATATTCTTTGGGATTTCCGCGTGCCGCGGGTCAAGTCCATCAGTACCTCCGGGCACAAGTTCGGCCTGGCTCCGCTGGGCGCGGGCTGGGTGGTTTGGCGGGATGAAAAGGAACTGCCTGAAGGGCTGGTGTTTCATGTGAATTATCTGGGGGGTGATATGCCTACGTTCGCCCTTAACTTTTCACGTCCGGCCGGGCAGATCATCTCGCAGTACTACAACTTCTTGCGTCTGGGGCGTGAAGGCTATGAGCGTATTCATTCAGCCTGCTACCAGACGGCACAGTTTCTTGCGGCTGAACTGGTCAAGGTCGGACCGTTCGAGATGCTCTATAACGGTGACCCGCAGCTGGGGATTCCGGCGTTGACCTGGCGTCTGAAGCCAGGGGCGAAAACTTCATATTCGCTGTATGACCTGGCAGACCGGTTGCGCACCCGTGGCTGGCTGGTACCTGCGTATAGCTTGCCGGCAAATGTCGAGAACGTAGTGGTGCAGCGGATTCTGGTGAAGCAGGGTATGTCGATCGACATGGCCAAGTTGTTGCTGGAGGACTTTGTGCGCGCGGTGAAATTCTTTGACGAGCATCAGCCCCACGGCTTTAAAGGCCGTGAAGCCGAGGCGGGTAATCACGCGGGGCGCTGATTACGCGGCGCTGTAGATACTCTGTTGTAGATCAAGCCCTATTGCTGTCTCTTATACACATCT
>NZ_JASJWL010000099.1:0-10935 GCF_035019225.1 Pseudomonas sp. CCC4.1
CTTGACGTTGGCGAGGTCAACGCCGGAGTTGTCCGCTTTGACGCGCACTTTAACGTTGTAATCGACCACTCGTTTGATACAGGCCAGCACCTTCATTGTTGCTCCCTCTATGGCTACTTGATTGGAAACCTCTTAAACCGTCGCGGGCTCAACAGGCAAAATCAGTTGATCCGGCACCGACTGCCCCGAGTTGCGTGCCACGAAGTAGTACACCAGCGCTGGCAGCGTCAGGCCGATGATCCAGGAAATATCAGTCCCCCCCCAGGTGTTCCACCAGAGGCCCGGTGTAAAAGCTGGTGGCGATAAACGGCAACTGCACCACCACTCCGAAGGCGTAGACCAGAATACCGCGCAGGTTCCAGCGCCCGTATCGGCCATTCGGGTTAGACAGCGCCGGTACGTCATAGCGCTCTTTACTGATGAGGTAAAAGTCCACCAGGTTGATCGCGCTCCACGGCGTAAAAAAAGCCAGTAAAAACAGAATAAACGCCGAAAAATCCTTGAGGAACGAATGCTGCCCAAGCAAGGCCAGAGCAGTGGCAAAACCTACCATCAGCAGGATATAAAACAGGCGTAAGGTCTTGGAGATTTCATGGTTGCCGCGAAAGCCGCTGACGATGGTGGCCAGGGACATGAAACTGCCGTAGGCATTGAGCGTAGTGATGGTCACCTTGCCGAACACCACGCAAAAATACAGCAGCGCCGCCATCGCCCCGCTCGCCCCCATGCCGACGATGTAGGCCACCTCATGCCCGGCAAACTGGCTACCGGCCAGGGCAGCCACAAACACACCGAAAACCATCGATATTTGCGAGCCGACGACAGAGCCCAGCCCCACTGCCAGAAAAGTTTTCAGCGACGAGGTGCTGGACGGCAGGTAACGCGAGTAGTCCGCCACATAAGGCCCGAACGCGATCTGCCAGGAGGCTGACAACGATATCGCCAACAGAAAACTGCTCAGGGAAAAGTGTTTATTGCTCAGCATCAGGCCAATGTCATTCTGAGCAATCAGGGTGTAGAACAGGTAGAAAAACGCCAGCACGCCGACCACGCTCGCCACACGGCCGATCATGTGAATGGTGCGATAGCCCAGAATGGTCAGCAGCACGATCAGGGCAGCAAAAATCAGGATGCCCCACGAGTCACTCACCCCCACCAGTTGCCCCACGGCCTGCCCGGCCAGCACCGAGCCGCTGGCCGAGAAACCGACATACATCAGGCACACCAGCACAATCGGGATCACGGCGCCATAGACGCCGAATTGCACCCGGCTGGAGATCATCTGCGGCAGGCCCAGCTTGGGCCCCTGCGCCGCATGCAACGCCATGATGGTGCCGCCCAGCACTTGCCCGATCAGCAGGCCGATCAGCGACCAGAACACGTCCCCTCCCAGCACCACGGCCAGGGCTCCGGTGACAATCGCAGTGACTTGCAGGTTGGCCCCGAACCACAAGGTGAACTGGCTGAACAGACGCCCATGGCGCTCTGACTCAGGGATGTAATCGATAGAGCGCTGTTCGACCAGCGAGGCCCGCGGTGAATCTTGGTTGAGCGTGGACATAAGCAGTTCCTTCAGGCTGGCACCCGGGGTGCGCCGTGTTGTTTTGGGAAAGACTTTTCCAATCCTTGGCCGGCGGATTATCTGGCTGCGTCGAGCAGGGCACGGGAGATAATGATTTTTTGTACCTCGGAGGTGCCTTCAAAAATCCGCAAGATCCGCGCATCACGAACATAGCGCTCCAGCGGCAAATCCCGGCTGTAGCCATAGCCACCGTGCAGTTGCAGCGCAGCATCGGTGATAAACCCGGCGCATTCGGCAGCGACCAGTTTGGCGGTGGCCGAGTCGAGGCTGAAACGCTCGCCGCTGTCACGCCGGGCAGCAGCTTTCATGGTCAGCATGCGCGCGCTTTCGAACTGCGCATACATATCAGCCAGGCGCCATTGCGTGCCCTGATAAGCGGCCAGCGGTTTAGGCCCGATCTGCCGTTCACGCACCCAGCTCAGGCTGGCTTGCAGGGCGGCATTGGCAATCCCCAGCGACATGGCTGCCACTTCCACCCGCCCACGGTCCAGCACCGCCATGGCCGTGTTGAACCCCTGGCCTTCTACGCCGAGCAGTGCCGATTCGGGCAGCCAGCAGTCCAGCGCCAGTTCATAGATGGTACTGCCACGCAGGCCCATGGTTTTTTCCGGACTGGAGAAGCTGATGCCCGCCGTGCCCCGGGGCACCATAAAGGCACTGATGCCCTTGTGACCTGCATCTGCGTCGGTCTTGACGTAGAGCACAATAAAATCGGCCTCCCTGGCATTGGTGATGTAGTGCTTGTTGCCGCGCACCCGCCAACCACCTTCTTCACGTACGGCGCGGCTGCGCATATCCGCCGGGTTGGAGCCCGCCGCAGGCTCGGTCAGGGCAAAGGCACCGAGCAATTCGCCGCTGGCTGCCCGTGGCAGCCACTCATGTTTCTGTTCCTCGGTGCCGCCCAGCAGGATCGAGTCCGTGGCCAGAAAATGCGCAGTCATGGCCGAAGCGGTAGAGGCACAGGCACCCGCTACTGCTTCCACCACGCGGCTCATCGCCAGGCTACCAATGCCCAGGCCGCCATATTGTTCTGGCAGGTTGACGCCCATGCAACCCAGATCGCTCAACGCCCGGATGCTGGCCAGGCAAAAAGTTTCGGTTTCATCGTAGTGCTGGGCCAGCGGCTGAATTACCTCACGCGCCACTTGCTCGGCACTTTCAACTACGGCCATTTCCTCTGCGCTCATTTCAAAGTTCATGCTTTCTCTCCTGCTTTGTTCAAGCCAAATGCGGCGTTGTCTGCGCCCAATCGGGGGGCAATGGTGATGGCGTGGGGTTTACGGCCATTGAAGAACACCGGTTGCGGCACCAGCGGCAATACGCTGCCCTCGGGCTGGAACTGCAACTGGCGTACACGGGCATGTTCACTGCCCGCAGCCTGGGCCAGATCCCACACCGGTGAAGACGGCACTCCGGCATCGAGCAGGCCGTCGCATAACTGTTCAACCTTGTGCTGTGTGGTCCAGGCCTCGATAACAGCGCGTAACGCCGGCTCATTCAGGGTGCGCTGGGTATCGTTGACAAAGCGCGCATCGGTGGCCAGCTCCGGCTGGCCCATGCATTGGCACAGGCGCTCGAACAAGCGATTGCTGGCCACTGCAATCACCACCTGACCGTCTGCCGCGCGATAGCTATCAAACGGCGTCGATACCGGATGCCGGTTACCCACCAGCCCCGGCGCCACACCGTTTGCATACAGGTTGGACAGACCGGTCATCTGCAGGCTGAACAACACGTCGAACATGGCCACATCGATGTACTGGGCCCCCGGGGCATGCCGCTCGCGGGCAAACAGCGCCGAGCTGATTGCCCAGGCTGCATACACCCCGGCACACAGATCGCCGATGGCCTCGCCGCTGCGGGTCGGCCCGGTAGCGGCGAAACCGGTAACGCTCATCAGCCCGGACATGGCCTGCGCGACGATGTCATAAGCCGGGCGACTGGACAGCGGGCCTTGCTGGCCGAAACCGGAGATGCTGGCGTAGATCAGCCGCGGGTTGTGCTGCTTGAGGCTGTCGAAATCGATGCCCAGGCGTTGAGTGACACCGGGGCGGAAGTTCTCGACCACGACATCGGCATCGGCCACCAGTTCGTAGAAACGCTGGCGGTCGGCCGGGTTTTTAAAATCGATTTCAACGCTGCGTTTGCCGCGATTGATCAGCCCGAAGTAGACACTTTCGCCGTCCAGAAACGGGCCCAGATGGCGGGCGTCATCGCCCTCCTCGGGCACTTCGAACTTGATGACGTCGGCCCCCAGATCAGCCAGCATCGCGGTGCAATGCGGCCCGGCCAGCACGCGGCTGACATCCAGCACACGCACACCTTGCAGTTGTCGGGTAAACGGACTGTCGTTCATTTTCACATCCTCAAATGCTCAAGCGGCACAAAGGTGCACACTTATACCAACCTGTATGTACAAGTGAATGCAAGTGAAGGGCCAACACCTGAACGAGATCAACCAGGAACGTACAAAACCAAGATAAATAGCTATTTAAATCAGATAGTTAAAAATTAAGAACTTTTTAATACGGAATATGAGCGCACAGAAAAAATGCAAAAAACTGCCGCAACTTTGGGCATAAACAGGCGGGAAGGTAACAAAAACGCACCAAAAGTAACGCGAGTAACACGGGGCCACCCGCGAGTACTCAGTTACCGCACTGCCCTTGCAGGCGATAGCGCGAACCCGGATAGACCAGCCGGGCACACCCCACCAACCCCTGTGCAGCCCAGGTCCGGCGGCGAATCAGCAGGCATGGCTCGTTGCGCTTTACGTTCAACAGGCGGCATTGCGCGGAAGTAGCATGAATCGCCTCCACCTCATGTTCGCCGCCGGTCAGTGGCGCCAGGTTCATCAGGTAGGCATAGGCTGTGGTGCGGGTGAAGTCCTGTTGCAGGTACTCAGGGGCGATCTCGGCATTGATATAGCGCTCCTCGATCTGCACCGGCACCTCGTTTTCGTAGTGCACCATCAGAGAGTGGAATAAGCGTTTGACCCCGTCCAGGGCAAAGGGCAACACCGGCGTGGTCTTGGCCGGGACCTCTTCGAGCACAATCACTTCGCAGCGGTGCACATGGCCACGATCAGCGATTTCCTGGGCGATATTGCGAATCTCGAACAACGCCGCACTGCCCTTGGGCACGGCGACGAAGGTGCCCACCCCTTGCATGCGCACCAGCAGCCCTTCGATGGTCAGCTCACGCAATGCGCGATTGATGGTCATGCGACTCACCCCCAGCTGGGCAAGCAGTTCACTCTCAGACGGCAACTTGGCATTGGGCAGCCAGGCCCCTGAACGGATTTTTTGCGTTATGGCCTGTTTGACCCGGGCATATAGCGGTGCCGGGCTTTCGATGGAAAATGGCGCAAGGGATGAATTGTCATCGACTGACTTGGACACAACGACTCCTGTTCGTAGGGCTGGGCATGCAGCCGGGCTGCGCCAGTTTACGCGCAGCCCGGGTCAAGCAAAACGAGGGATTAACGCGGCATGTAATCCCGTTGCCAACGACGAGGTATGCGCAACGACAACACGCCCAAAACAGCCGCAAAACCGGCGCTGAACAGCAGGGCCTGGAGGCCGAACTGCGCCTCCAGCAAGGCACCCAGCACTGCACCCAGCAACATCCCGGTCCAGGGCACCAGTTGCACGCGCCAGCCACTGCGCCGCTCACCCAGCAGCCAGCGGCCCAGCCCGCGACCAAAACGCGACAATGCCCCGGTCACGTAGGTCAGGCCCACCGGCAGGCCATTGACCTGCTCCACCGCAGCATTGAGCATGCCCATTGCCACGATGGCTGCCAGCAACGCCGGCACCTGGCTGGCAAACGGCAGCAAAGCTGCCGCACACAACAACCCCGCAATCACCAGCATCAAGGGTAAAGCGCGCCGTCCGCCCCAGCGCCCCAGCAATACCCCCAGGGCGTTACCGACAATAAACGCCAGTACCGCAAGCAGCAGGCGCAACGCCATCTGCAGGTCACCGTCACCGACGGCCACCGCCAGACGCGTGGTATTGCCGCTCATAAATGAGACAAAATCACCGGTGGCCAAAAAGCCGATGGCGTCCGTCATGCCCGCCAGCACCGACAGGCTCGCCACCATGGCCAGCCCTACCCGGCCGCGCCAGGCACGTACTCGAAGATGCACGGGATTGCTCGGTTTTCGCAGTGGCGCTGGAAGCATGGCGCAAGCCTCTGTAGGAATACCAGACTAAAGAGTGAACGATTTTGTCATACAAAAAAGCCACCATAGCATTCACCCTGCAGGACAATTACCGATCTAGCGCAGGTAAAATCGAACCAATTGTGAAAAAGGCATCTAATAAACGCTTCTGCCAAGGATAAGAGGCTCAGGTTTGCAGTAATGACAAGGATCAACACAGGGGCTGCCATGCCCACTGTGCCAGGCCAGTCAGCCTTAACAGATGTATGCAGAAGAATCCCATGACCCAGTCTGTTTGGATTAAACCTCGACTCAAGCCCTATGCATTGGCGGCTATCCCGCTGTTACTGATTGCCGGCGCTGTTGCGCTGGCGGTACATGCGGATGACGTCTTTGCCCAGCCGGTAGACGGTGTGCAAACCCTGGTGTTTTTGCGCCATGCGGAAAAACCCGCCGATGGCCTCGGCCAGCTCACCTGCCAGGGACTGAACCGCGCGATTGACCTGGCCACCCTGTTGCCTCAGCGCTATGGCAAGGCTGACTACGTGTTTGCAGCCAACCCTTCGCGCCAGGTTGAAGAAGGCGCCAATGATGATGCCTACAGCTACGTACGGCCGTTGATGACCATCAACCCGAGCGCCATCAAACTGGGCTTGCCGATCAATCTGGAGTATTCGGCCAACGATACCCGCCAACTGGCCAAAGAGCTGACCGACGACCAGTATCACAGCTCAACGATCTACACCGCCTGGTCCCATGGCTACTTGCCGGAACTGATCAATAGCGTCGCCAGTCAGGCGCTGGGCAAGAAGACCTCGTTGACCGAAGACTGGTCCGGTGGCGACTTTGACTCGTTGTATGTGTTGACCCTGACCTGGAAAGACGGCAAGGCCAGCCTGCTCAGTCGCGTCGACAAACAGGACCTCAATAATGGCTCCAGGGCGTGCCCGACCTGATCTGATCCACCCGCACCGGGATCACGGCGCGGTGGCGGCGCGGTTGAATTTTTCAGCACAAATGCCGATCATCCGGCGCACTCTCGGCAAAAAACGCTGTCAGATGCCACACTGACTTTCCAGCGCTGGCTGCTCGAACAACCTCGGCGCGACCCATCTCCAACTTGCGAACAGCTCAAGGTACATGCATGAAGATCAAGGTTACCGGTTTACCCCTGCTGATAGTGGCCTTGCTGGGCCTGGCAGGCTGCGCGACCCCGAGCGTTGTGACCCTGCAAAACGGCACGCAATACCTGACCAAGGACCTGCCCACTACCACCAACAAGGATGGCTTCTATGAGTTCGTCGATATAGCAGGCAAGCACATAAAGGTCAGGGCCGAGGATGTATCAACGATCAAGGCGGATTGAAGATCAGCGGCAAGCGCCAAGGCTGTTGACGCTTGCCCCTGCTTTTACCCGTTCAGGGCATCCAGCAACCGGTAGTAGCTGATACCCGCCGCCACATACAGGCGCTGCAAGCTGTGGAAGGGAATTCTGCGCATCGGCGTGACAGGGAACGGGAAGTCATTGCTGGCCCCCGAAACTCGCGCCGCCAGATGCTTGCCCAAGGTTGTCGCCATCGCAATGCCGCGGCCGTTGTAGCCCATCAGGATCGACAGGCCTGGCTGCGGCTCATGCAACTGTGGCAACACACTATGATTGAGCGCCACACGCCCGCTCCAGCGGTATTCGATCGCCACGCCTGCCAACTGCGGAAACACGCTGATCAATGAGCGTTCAAGGTGTGCCCAGTCTTCGGCACGCCGCGGTTCGGCAAACGGCCCGCGCCCACCCAGCAGTACACGCCCCTGGGCATCCTGCTTGAAGTACAGCAGCAGGCGCCGCGCATCGGAGCACACTTCCCCGCCCGGCAAAATGGTTTTGCGCAGCTCCGGCGACAGTGGTCGGGTGGCAATCAGGAAACTGTTGGCCGCCAGCACGGTTTGCCGCAGCCCTGGCCACAAGCCATCGGTATAGCCATTGGTAGCCAGCACCACACGCTCGGCCGTCACGCTATGACCTTGTGCGGTGGTCAGTTGCCACTGCGTGCCGATGCGGCGCAAGTCCGTCACCTGGCTATCGCTGTGAATCATCACGCCACGCCCCAGTGCCGACCTGGCCAGGCCGCGAGCATAGTTAAGCGGATGCAAGCTGCCAGCCCGCGGGTCAACCCAGCCACCCACGTAATTGTGCGTACCGATGCGCTGGCATACGCTGTCACTGTCCAGCAACTCGGCGGCTACACCGCGCTGTTGCCACTGGCGGGCACGACCCTCCAAAGTCTTCATCGTCGCGCTGGAAAAGGCCGGCTGAATCCAGCCCTTGCGCGTGGCATCACACGCAATGCCGTATTCGCGAATCAGCGAAAACACTTCATCTGCGGCACCGCCGCAGGCTTCGATAATTTTCTCGCCACGCTCAGCGCCAAAACGCTCAAGCAACTGATCGGGGTCGTATTTGAGGCCGGGGATGACCTGCCCGCCGTTGCGCCCCGAAGCGCCCCAACCCGGCTCACCCGCATCCAGCACACAGACACTGACACCCGACTCTGCCAGGCGCAGTGCAGTCACCAGCCCCGTGTACCCGGCACCGACAATCGCCACGTCCACCCGCTTGTTTTCCGCCAGTGCCTGGGTCAGAGCCGCGGGGCGCGCCGTAGCGGACCAGAGGGAAGGTGGCAAGATCAATTTCGAGGGTGCTTTCATGTACGCCTCCGCAGCGCAAAGCGGCCTTCCAGACGACGCAAGCCATAGGACAGCGGCAAGCTCATCGACAGATAAAGCAACGCAACCAGGGTGTAGACCGTCATGTTTTCAAAGGTCGAAGACGCAATCAGTTGCCCTTGGCGGGTCATTTCCGCCACGGTGATGGTCGACACCAGCGAGGAGTCCTTGAGCATCATCACCAGCGTGTTGCCATAGGGCGGCAAGGCAATGCGAAATGCCTGGGGCAGCACAATCCGGCGCATGATCAGCAGACCGCGCATGCCAAACGACTCGGCGGCTTCGATCTGGCCCAGGTCGATGGCCTGGATCCCCGCGCGGAAGTTCTCGGCCTGATAGGCCGAATAGGCAATGCCCAGACCGATCACGCCAGCCTGCATGGCACTGAGCTGGATACCGAAGTCGGGCAACACAAAATAGATATAAAACAGCTGCACGATGATCGGCAGCCCGCGAATCACATTGACCACGCCGATGGCGAACAAGGCGATGGCGCGAATCTTGGAAACCATCATCAGCGCAAACAGCAGGCCAATCACTGAACTGAGCAGGAACGAACCTGCAGTGACCTGCACAGTGACCACTGCGCCTTTGAGCAGAATTGGAAGAAAGTCCAACGCGTCCTGGAGAAACATAAACTACCTGCGCACCGCTACAAGAAGTGACCCGCCGCAACACGGGGGCCACAGGATCATCAGTTCAGTTGCCACTTCTCGATGATGCGTTGCAGCGAGCCGTCGGCCTTGATGGCGGCAATGCCCTTGTTGACCTGCGCCAGCTTCTCGGCATCGCCCTGGCGCATCACCAGGCATACGTCGCCCATCACCACCGGCACATAGGTGCTCGACAGTTTTACGTCCGGGTTTTTACCCTGGGCCAACTGGTAGGCGATGATCGGGCGATCACCGAATGCCGCCTTGATACGGCCCAGCTTGAGGTCCCGCATCAGGTCAGGAATGGAGTCGTAGCTGCGCACTTCCTTGAAGCCGCCGTGCTTGTTCAGCGCATCGAGAAAGACCGTACCAACCTGGGCGCCGACCACTTCACCGGCCAGGTCATCCATGGTTTTGTATTCTTTCGGGTCGTCAGATTTGACGATCAGGCCTTCGCCGTAGCTGAAAATCGGATCGGAATACTGCACAACCTTTTCACGCTCTGGGGTTTTGAGCATGGCGGCGGAAATCAGGTCGATCTTGTTGGTGGTCAACGAAGGGATCAGAGCCGCAAAGGTGGTTTGCTGGATCTCGGTGTCGAACCCGCCAGCCTTGCCCACCGCCTCGGCCGCATCGACCATCATGCCCTGGATTTTCCCGCTCTTGATATCGAGGAAGGTGAACGGGATGCCCGTTGCTGTCGCCCCGACTTTATAGACAGGCTCTGCAACAGCGCTGGCTGATCCAATCAACCCGGCAGCCATTGCGCATACCAGCGTCAGCACTTGAAAAGGTTTGTGCATAGCGAATCTCCCTGTGGTCGCTTTTATTGTTGCGATACGGCACTCAACAACCCCTGCAGCCTCTGGTGCAAAATGCCGCCATCGACTATAACCAATTTACTTAAATCGTAAAGAGATTTATAAGTATCGCATATCGATACTTATAGACCTGAAACAAGCCAAGGATGCGCCATGAGCGATAACAACAACCCTCTTTTCAACCAGTCACTGGAAAAGGGCCTGGCCGTACTTCGCGGTTTCGGCGCGGCGCGGCGCACCATGACCCTGGCAGATATAGCGTTGGTGGCAGGCATCAGCAAAAGCTCGGCCCAACGCATGGTGCATACCCTTGAAGAACTCGGGTATGTACGCAAACACCCGCAAAGCCGGCGCTTCCAGTTAACGCCCAAAGTTATGGAGATCGGCTACAACTATCTGGCCGCCGATATATTGGTAGATGTGGCAAACCCCTACTTGGCCGAGCTCAACCAGATCACCGGCGAGACGGTCAACCTGACCGAGCCCGACGGACTGGACATGGTTTACGTGTCACGTTTCGTCGCACCGAAATTTATCCCGATCCATATGCCTATCGGCAGCCGTATCCCGATGTACTGCACAGGTGGCGGGCGTGCTTACCTGAGTGGCCTGGCAGATGATGAAATCCGTGGTGTGCTGCAAGACAGCCAGCTGATCGAACTGACACGCCATACAATTACCGATGCCGACGCCATATTTGAACGGGTGCAGATCAGCCGCAAACAGGGTTATGCCACCAACAAGGAAGAAATGTTTCTGGGTGACATGACCATTGCCGCGCCGATTTTCAACAGTAACGGCCTGCCGGTCGCGGCGGTGCATGTGGTGGTGCCCAGCAGCCGCTGGAGCATGGAAGAAGCCGAAGAAAAACTGGCCTCTACAGTGATTCAGTGCGCCCGCGGGATCAGCAACTCGATCAGGACGCTGTAGCCCGTATATACGACGACTGTGGGAGCGAGCCTGCTCGCGAAGGTCTGTCTCTTATACACATCT
>NZ_JASJWL010000100.1:0-9251 GCF_035019225.1 Pseudomonas sp. CCC4.1
GTGGGTGATGACGGGATCGAACCGCCGACCCTCTGCTTGTAAGGCAGATGCTCTCCCAGCTGAGCTAATCACCCTTTGCTTCGTTGAGGCCGCGAAATTTACGCACCTATCGAAGCTAAGTCAAGGACAAGATTGGTTTTTTTCAAAACAAGCAAAAATAGTGGCCTGGCCTTAATCGCCATAGATCATCTTCTTGCTCATGCCGCCATCCACCACAAACTCCTGACCCGTGACAAAACCGGAGTTGCGCGACAACAACCAGGCAACCATCGCGGCAACGTCCTCCACAACCCCTGCCCTGCCAGCAGGGTGCTGAGCGTGATCGGCGTCCGTCAACGGCGCTGCACGCCTTACAGATGGATCACGGGCGTCGATCCAGCCCGGGCTTACAGCATTGACCCTGATTTGCGGGCCAAGGCTGATGGCCAGCGCATGGGTCAATGCCAGCAACCCGCCCTTGCTTGCCACGTAAGCCTCGGTATCAGGCTCCGACTGGCGCGCACGGGTGGAAGCCAGGTTGACGATCGCCCCGCAATGGGCACGCAGATACGGCGCACAATGCTTGGCCAGCAACATCGGCCCGGTGAGATTGACCGCCAGCACGCGGTTCCACTGCTCCAGATCGAGGCTTTCCAGGGGCGTGTTGTGCGGGTCCGCAATCGCGGCGTTGCACACCAGCCCGTCCAGCCGTCCGAACTGCCCCAGCACTTGCGCGACACACTGGATGACATCGTCTTCAACCGACACATCCATGCGCACAAACCAGGCACTGTCGCCCAGCGCCTTGGCCACTTTTGTGCCCCGGGCGCGGTCAATGTCGCTGAGCACCACTTGCCAGCCTTCACTGACCAGCCAGGCTGCAATGCCCAGGCCAATGCCCCGCGCAGCACCGGTGACCAGTGCTACACGGCCATTGCCGCTTACCGGCGCCTCGAGCATCCAGTCGGTCACAGCGCGGCCAGGCCTCGTGCGAGGTCGGCTTGCAGGTCAGTGACATCTTCCAGGCCTACGGCGATGCGGATCAGGCTGTCACGAATACCGGCCGCTTCACGCTCTTGCGGTGCCAGGCGACCATGGGAAGTGGTCGCCGGATGAGTAATCGTGGTTTTGCTGTCACCCAGGTTGGCAGTGATCGAGATCAGACGTGTCGCGTCGATAAAGCGCCACGCGCCTTCTTTGCCGCCCTTGACCTCAAAACTGACCACGGCACCAAAGCCGCGCTGCTGGCGCTGGGCCAATTCGTACTGTGGATGGCTCTTGAGACCGGCGTAGTGAACCTTCTCTACGCCATCCTGCTGCTCCAGCCACTCGGCCAGGGCCTGGGCACTGGCGCAGTGAGCGCGCATGCGCAGGTTGAGGGTCTCCAGACCCTTGAGGAAGATCCACGCATTGAACGGGCTCAGAGTCGGCCCGGCGGTACGCAGGAAACCGACGATTTCTTTCATCAGCTCGCCACGACCGGCCACTACCCCACCCATGCAACGACCCTGGCCATCGATGAACTTGGTTGCCGAATGCACCACGATGTCTGCACCCAGCTTCAGCGGCTGCTGCAAGGCTGGCGTGCAAAAGCAGTTGTCGACCACCAGCAAGGCACCCTTGGCGTGGGCGATTTCAGCCAGCGCGGCGATATCGACCAGCTCGGCCAGCGGGTTGGACGGCGACTCGACAAACAGCAGCTTGGTGTTGGACTTGATCGCCGCGTCCCAGCCAGCCAGTTCGGCCAACGGCACGTAATCGACCTGCACGCCAAAGCGCTTGAAGTACTTCTCAAACAGGCTGATGGTCGAACCGAACACACTGCGCGAGACCAGGATATGGTCGCCGGCGCTGCACAGGCTCATCACCACCGACAGAATGGCTGCCATGCCCGTCGCCGTGGCTACAGCCTGCTCGGCACCTTCAAGGGCGGCGATGCGCTCTTCGAAAGCACGAACGGTGGGGTTGGTGTAACGCGAATAAACATTGCCTGCCACCTCGCCCGAGAACCGCGCTGCCGCGTCTGCCGCTGTGCGGAACACGTAGCTGGAGGTCAGGAACATTGCATCACCGTGCTCACCTTCCGGCGTACGGTGCTGGCCAGCACGCACCGCCAGGGTGTCGAACGCTACGCCCTCAAGGTCGCTGTCCAGCCGACCCGCATCCCAATCCTGACTCATGCTGCCCACTCCTTGCTCTACTTTGTATTGGATAAACGCAAACCGGCCCATCAGGGCCGGTTTGGTGAACACTTAGTTGTTGTACAAGCCTATCGTCGCACCGACGCCCTGGGCAATCACCTTGGAAGCATCGTTGCGCGCACGCTCGATTCGCTCCAGGTAGTTGTCGTCAATATCGCCGGTGACGTACTTGCCGTCAAACACTGCACAATCGAACGCATCGATCTTGATCTTGCCACCACCGACAGCGTCGATCAGGTCAGGCAGATCCTGATAGATCAGCCAGTCGGCGCCGATCAGCTCGGCCACTTCCTGGGTGCTGCGGTTATGGGCGATCAGTTCGTGAGCGCTTGGCATGTCGATGCCATACACGTTCGGGTAACGAACCGCCGGGGCCGCCGAGCAGAAGTAAACGTTCTTGGCGCCGGCTTCGCGGGCCATCTGAATGATCTGCTTGCAGGTGGTACCGCGCACGATCGAGTCATCCACCAGCATCACGTTCTTGCCGCGGAACTCGAGTTCGATGGCGTTGAGCTTCTGGCGCACGGATTTTTTACGTGCAGCCTGGCCCGGCATGATGAAGGTACGACCGATGTAACGGTTTTTCACGAAGCCTTCGCGGAACTTGACGCCCAGATGGTTGGCCAGTTCCAGTGCAGCGCAGCGGCTGGTGTCCGGAATCGGGATCACCACGTCGATATCGTGCTCAGGACGCTCACGCAGGATCTTCTCGGCGAGTTTCTCGCCCATGCGCAGACGGGCCTTGTACACCGACACACCGTCGATGATCGAGTCCGGGCGCGCCAGATACACGTGCTCGAAGATGCACGGGGTCAGTTTCGGGTTTACCGCACACTGACGGGTATGCAGCTTGCCGTCTTCAGTGATGTAAACCGCTTCACCCGGCGCCAGATCGCGGATCAGGGTAAAGCCCAGTACATCCAGGGAAACGCTCTCGGAGGCGATCATGTACTCGACGCCTTCGTCGGTATGACGCTGACCGAAGACAATCGGACGAATGCCGTTCGGGTCGCGGAAACCGACGATGCCATAACCGGTGATCATCGCAACCACGGCGTAACCGCCACGGCAACGGTTGTGCACGTCAGTCACGGCAGCAAACACGTCTTCTTCAGTCGGCTGTAATTTGCCGCGCTGCGCCAGTTCGTGAGCGAAAACGTTAAGCAACACTTCCGAATCGGAGTTGGTGTTGACGTGACGCAAATCAGATTCGTAAATCTCCTTGGCCAGCTGTTCAACGTTGGTCAGGTTGCCGTTATGCGCCAGGGTGATGCCATACGGCGAGTTGACATAAAACGGCTGGGCTTCAGCTGAAGTCGAGCTGCCAGCGGTTGGATAGCGCACGTGGCCAATGCCCACGTTGCCGACCAGGCGCTGCATATGACGCTGATGAAAGACGTCACGAACCAGCCCGTTGTCCTTGCGCAGAAATAACCGGCCATTATGGCTGGTCACAATACCGGCAGCATCCTGGCCGCGGTGCTGGAGGACGGTTAGCGCGTCATACAGCGCCTGATTGACGTTCGACTTACCGACGATACCGACGATGCCACACATGCGACGCAACCCCTACTTAATGGATCTGAACTGAACACCACTCACTTGGGCTGGGTAGCCGGCAAGAGATGCTCCTTGAACGGAATGTCAGCGGGTACGCTGATTCCGCTGGCCAGCCACTGACTGCTCCACCCCAGAATGAGGTTTTTGGACCAGTCGGCAACCAATAGAAATTGTGGCACGAGCCGTGACTCCTGCCACCATGAGTCCTGCTGTACCGGCCCCAGGCTCAACAGCCCGACCGCAGTGACCACCAGCAATGCGCCACGCGCAGCGCCGAAAGCCATGCCGAGAAAACGATCGGTCCCGGACAGGCCGGTGACGCGAATCAGTTCGCCGATAAGAAAATTGATCATTGCGCCTACCAGCAAGGTGACCACAAACATGATGGTGCACCCTGCGATAACGCGGGCGGAAGGTGTTTCGATGTATCCGGAGAGGTATTGCGACAGCGAACCGCCGAACATCCAGGCAACGACCCCGGCAATGATCCAGGTGCACAGCGACAATGCTTCTTTTACGAAGCCGCGCTTCAAGCTGATCAAAGCGGAGATGGCGATGATTGCAACGATCGCCCAGTCAACCCAGGTAAATGGCACAGTTCAGCCTACGGATAGATGAGGCGGCGCATTTTAGCAGAGCGCCGCCGCTCAGGTAAGGCGATTTATCCGTGCTTGTGCAATCAGATTGAACCTTTTTACGCTGTCAGCCACGTTCAGGCTGGAAGCGCACCACAAAACCCTTGAGGTTTTGCTGCTTGCCAAGCAAATCGCGCAGGCGATCGGCCTCTGCACGCTCCAGCAATGGGCCGACAAAAACCCGGTTCATCCCGCCGGAAGATCGCACATAAGCGTTATAGCCTTGATTGCGAAGGGTTTTTTGCAGGTTATCAGCACTGGCCCGATTGGACAGGCTCACCAGTTGCACCGACCAGCTGATTGGCAAGCCATTGGGATCAACACGCTTTTGCGTGGTGTCCAGCTTGGCCGGTGCCTGGGCAACGGTTTGCGCCGGCGTGACAGCCGGAGGCTTGGGCGCAGCCACTGCAGGCTTTGCCACGACCGGTGCGACCGGGGCTGGTGCCTGCTGCTCGACAACCGGCTGCTCAACCGGAGCCGGTTCCTCAGGGATCACCTGAGGCTCAGGCACGGCAACCGGCTCGACCTTGACCTGCGGCATTACCGGCATTTCAGGGGCGCTCGGTGCATCCACCTCAATCTGACGCAGCTCGTCCTGCCGGGAGAACAGCATCGGCAGAAAAATAACCGCCAGCGCCACCAGCACCAGGGCACCCACCATCCTTTGTTTGTACGCCTTATCCAGCAAAGCCATTTGCAGCCTCCTGCGCGGCACGCCGCTCCAACCACTCGAGCGCTTCGGCAACACAATAAAATGATCCGAACAACAGGATTTCGTCGTCAGTCGTGGCCCGTTCGCACTGTGCCTCAAGCGCTTGCTCCACGCTGGCATAAGCCGAAACAGCCGCCCCAAAACCCTGCAGCGCGGCCTCGACTTCAGCGCCCGGGCGCGTGCGCGGGGTATCCAGCGGCGCAACTGCCCAATGCGCGACCGAGCCCGTCAGTTGTGACACTACGCCATCCAGGTCCTTGTCGGCCAGCAAACCGAACACCGCCAGGCGCTTGCCTGCCACCGGCCGCTGCGCCAGGCGCCGCGCCAGATACTCGGCGGCATGGGGGTTGTGCCCTACATCCAGCAGTATATGCAAGGGCTTGCCCTTCCAGCTGAACTGGCGACGATCCAGGCGCCCCGTGATGCGAGTACCTGCCAGCGCCGCGACAATGCGCTCCGGCTGCCAGGGCAGATCGGTCAACGCATAGGCCTGCACGGCCAGCGCCGCGTTTTCCATCGGCAGATCCAGCAGCGGAATATCGCGCAGCTCGATCAATTGCCCCCGGGCATCCTGACCACGCCAATGCCAGACCTGATCGGTACTGGCCAGATCAAAGTCACGACCGCGCAGAAACAGCGGGCAACCCAGCTCTGCAGCCTTGTCGAGCAATGTATGCGGCGGGTTCAGATCGCCACACAGGGCCGGCTTGCCGGCACGGAAAATCCCGGCCTTTTCAAAGCCCACGGATTCGCGGGTGTTGCCCAGATACTCAATATGATCGACACCGATACTGGTCACCAGCGCCAGGTCGGCATCCACCAGATTGACCGCATCCAGGCGCCCGCCCAGGCCGACTTCCAGCACCACGGCATCCAGCTGGGCACGCTCGAACAACCAGAAGGCTGCCAGCGTACCCATTTCAAAATATGTAAGGGATGTCTCGCCGCGCCCTGCATCCAGGGCCGCAAAGGCCTCGCAAAGCAGCTCGTCCGAGACTTCAACACCCTCAATTTGTACGCGCTCGTTATAGCGCAGCAGGTGGGGCGAACTGTAAACCCCCACCTTGAGCCCTTGCGCCTGCAGCAACGAAGCCACAAACGCACAGGTCGAGCCCTTGCCATTGGTACCCGTCACCGTCACCACCCGAGGCGCAGGCTTTTGCAGCCCCAAGCGGTTCGTTACCTCGCGTGCGCGATCCAGACCCATATCGATGGCCGATGGATGCAACTGCTCAAGATAGGCGAGCCACTCGCCAAGGGTGCGCTGGGTCATAGGTTCGCAGGTGCCGGCGGGACAACGATGGTTTCAACAGGCGCGGCCACGAACACCGGTGTCGGCAAGCCCATCATTTGCGCCAGCAGGTTGCCCAGGCGCGGACGCAGCTCCTGACGTGCAACGATCAGGTCGATGGCGCCGTGCTCCAGCAGGAACTCGCTGCGCTGGAAACCTTCCGGCAGTTTTTCGCGAACGGTCTGCTCGATAACACGCGGACCGGCAAAACCGATCAGCGCCTTAGGCTCAGCCACGATCACGTCACCCAGCATCGCCAGGCTGGCCGAAACACCGCCGTATACCGGGTCGGTCAGTACCGAGATGAAAGGGATGCCTTCTTCACGCAGACGCGCCAGTACCGCCGAGGTCTTGGCCATTTGCATCAGGGAGATCAGGGCTTCCTGCATCCGCGCACCGCCCGAGGCTGCGAAGCAGATCATCGGGCAGCGGTGTTCAAGGGCGTAATTGGCCGCACGCACGAAGCGCTCGCCAACAATGGCACCCATAGAGCCACCCATGAAGGAGAACTCGAAGGCCGATACCACCACCGGCATGCCCAGCAAGGTACCGCTCATGGAGATCAGGGCGTCTTTTTCGCCGGTCTGCTTTTGCGCGCCGACCAGACGGTCCTTGTACTTCTTGCTGTCACGGAACTTGAGACGGTCAACCGGCTCCAGGTCTGCACCCAGTTCGGCACGGCCGTCGGCGTCCAGGAAGATATCAATGCGGGCGCGGGCGCCGATACGCATGTGGTGATTGCATTTCGGGCAAACGTCCAGGGTCTTTTCCAGCTCCGGACGATAAAGCACAGCGTCGCAGGACGGGCATTTGTGCCACAGGCCTTCAGGTACCGAGCTCTTTTTGACCTCGGAACGCATGATCGAAGGAATCAGCTTGTCTACCAACCAGTTGCTCATGCTTTCTTTCTCCAGTACCGGTGGCCAGAACAGTTCAGTTCAGGCCCCGTGTATGCCCTTGAGCTAAATTAATCAGGTGTGTGGCGATAATTGCCGGAACCGCGGTCCGCACTCGGCAAACCAGCAAAACCCTGCAACCCTCAGCCTTACCGACAGCACGCACCAGAGCGGCCGCCACTTAAATTTCTGCCCGTCTTCTCACCGGGCCCGCCTGCTTCGCAGAGCGGTATTGATGGACGGCGGCAGAGTGCCAGCCGTCACATCCGCATCAGTTTGCCGTGCGCACTGCCCGCATAAAGGCACGAATCCTGTCGTGATCCTTGATGCCCTTGCTCTTTTCAACGCCGCCACTGACATCCACGGCGTAAGGCTGTACCCGGGCGATGGCGTCTGCAACGTTGTCGGGCGTCAGGCCGCCGGCCAGGATAATCGGCTTGTGCAAACCCTGAGGTATCAAAGACCAGTCAAATGCCTGACCAGTTCCACCCGGTACACCTTCAACATAGGCATCGAGCAAAATACCGCTGGCCCCTGCATAGGCCTTGCAGGCACCGGCGATGTCATCACCGGCCTTGACCCGCAACGCCTTGATATAAGGACGGTGATAGCCTTCGCACTGCTCCGGGGTTTCATCGCCATGAAACTGCAGCAGATCCAGCGGCACGGCATCCAGGGTTTCGTTCAGCTCACAGGCGCTGGCATTGACGAACAACCCCACCGAAGTCACGAAAGGCGGCAAGGCGGCAATAATGGCCCGCGCCTGCGCGGCCGTGACTGACCGCGGGCTCTTGGCGTAGAACACGAAGCCTATGG
The DNA here is from genome assembly GCF_035019225.1 of Pseudomonas sp. CCC4.1. Classification (NCBI taxonomy): domain Bacteria; kingdom Pseudomonadati; phylum Pseudomonadota; class Gammaproteobacteria; order Pseudomonadales; family Pseudomonadaceae; genus Pseudomonas; species Pseudomonas sp. CCC4.1. The sequence continues at coordinate 8,091 of NZ_JASJWL010000100.1, forward strand.
CGTCAGCCCCGGCCTCGACCGCAGCCAGTGCATCTTCTATGCGGGTAATACCGCAGATCTTGCTGCGAACAACGGACATCTCGATAACACCCCGAACGCGAAAGCCCCGGATGGTAACAAATGCTTATCCGGGCGTCAGCCGTCCAGGCCGCTAAAACCGGTCAAGAAATGTGGACCAATGTAACGTTCCGGCAACTGGAACTCGTCGCGGTATTCAACTTGCACCAGATACAGGCCGTAGGGATGGGCCGTCACACCGCCCGAGCGCCGCTCGCGGCTCTCCAGCACTTCCTTGATCCACTCCACCGGCCGCTCGCCCGTGCCGATAGTCATCAGCACCCCGGCGATATTGCGCACCATATGGTGCAGAAAGGCACTGGCACGAATATCCAGCACAATCATGTTGCCGTGACGGGTCACGCGCAGATGGTGCATTTCCTTGATCGGGGATTTGGCCTGGCACTGTCCGGCGCGAAAGGCACTGAAATCATGCACGCCCAACAGGTGTCGAGCTGCCTCGGCCATACGCTCGACATCCAGCGGGCGGTGGTTCCAGGTGATTTCCTGATTCAGATGGGCCGGCCGGATCTGATCGTTGTAGATCACATAGCGGTAGCGCCGGGCGATGGCCTTGAAGCGGGCATGGAAGTGCGCGGGCATGACCTGGGCCCAGGTGACGCTGATGTCATGGGGCAAATTGATATTGGCGCCCATGACCCAGGCTTTCAGGGAGCGCTCGGCCCGGGTGTCAAAATGCACCACCTGCCCGCAGGCATGCACACCGGCATCCGTACGCCCGGCGCACATCAGGGAGACCGGTGAGGCGGCCACTTTGGACAGGGCGTTTTCCAGGGTTTCCTGGACGGTCAGCACACCATTGGCCTGGCGCTGCCAGCCGCTGTAGCGCGAACCTTTGTATTCCACCCCAAGGGCGATTCGGTAAAAACCTTCCGCGGCCATTTCAGCGGCCGGGTTATCTATATTTGCCAAGGACTTGCAGCCTGCTCATAAACGCAAAGGCGGCCATTATAGGGCGCACCCGGCAAGACGCCATGAAACATTTCACCGGAACGTCAGACAAACCAGGCTTCGTAGCAGCTGCCAAAGGACATTTCAACTGTGGGAGCGAGCCTGCTCGCGAACTGTCTCTTATACACATCT
>NZ_JASJWL010000101.1:0-8927 GCF_035019225.1 Pseudomonas sp. CCC4.1
GGGGGGGGCCTCCCCCCCACCACAAAAAACCGGTGGGGCCCCCCCCCGGGCCCCACACCCCCCCCCCCCCGCGCCCCCGCTCCCACAGGAGGGCCTGATCGTCAACCGAGTTTCTACAGGCTCAGCCCCACCCCGCGCAATATTACCGAGGTGATGGTCTGTACCGCCTGATGGTATTGCTGGTCGGACAGCGGCTGATGGCCGTTGAGTGCGCAGACCTGATAGTCGAAGTCGGCATAGTGCTGGGTCGAAGCCCAGATCATGTACAACAACGCTGAAGGCTCCACCGGGTTGATGCGTTTTTCGTCCACCCACTGGCGTATTTTCTGCTCCATGAGTTTGGCACCCTTGGCCATATGCTCATCGAGCATGTCCTGGAACATCGGTGCACCGCGCATGATTTCGTTGGCCCACAGTTTGGAGCCGTGGGGACGGGTGCGTGAATGGTTCATCTTTTCCATGATGTAGCTGGTGAGCACCACCCGCGGGTCGTCGAACTTTTCGAAACAGGCACCTTCCAGCCCCCAGGTGTCCAGCAGGTTGACCAGAACTTCGCGGTACAGCTCGTCCTTGGTGGAAAAGTAGTAGTGCAGGTTGGAGCGCGGCAGTGCGGCTTGCTTGGCAATATCGGCCATCTTGGTCCCGGCATAGCCTTGTTCGGCGAAGACTTTCTCTGCGGCCAAAAGGATTTTTTCGACGTTTTTGCGGCGGATCTTTACTTTCGGGTTGCTCATCGAGTACCTGATTTATCACGACAGGAGAGGGCTGCGGCTGACGACACAGCATAGGTCAATGGCCAGGGGGCGCTGTGCGGAAAATCTCGGCGTACAACGGCCAGTGATCCGATACGCCCTGGGCATGACGGGCGCCATCGAAGCGTGCCGGGGTGCCCCAGCGGTTGACCTGATAAGGGCTGCTGTACACCAGGCGAATGCTCTGCGGATCAACCTGCCAGCCATTGAAACCGCTGGCAGCGGTCATCTGTGGCGGGAACAGAAGCATGTCGAAGAACGACCACTCGCGTTTGCTGTGGTAGTAGTAACTGCCTTTGCAGCCCTCGCAGCCGATGAACTGGGACACCGCCCAGGTGCTGGCCAGGTCTTTGGCGATATAGCCGTGCTGCTGTTCTTCGCCGGCATTGATATTGAAGTCGCCGCCGACAATGGGCAGTACATCGTCCGGTAGTTCGCGCTTGAGCCGGGCCAGGTAGGCGACGGCCTGCTGGCGCAGGTAGCCCGGCGCACCGCCTGAGGGCAGGTGCAGGGAGAAAATCGCCGCTTTCTGGCCATCAGGCAACAACAGGCGAACTTCGAGAATGCCCCGGGTTTTGCTCACCCGTGCCGGGTCATCATTCCCCAGCGCCTGGTAGGGCACTGGATGCAGGCGGGCGGTGTCCCATTGAGGCAAACGGCTGAGTACTGCGATGTCGATACCGCGCTCGTCCCAGCCCTCGATCAGTACGCGGGTCTGGTAGCCGGACGTGTTCAGGCGGGCATTGAGTTGCTCGACAACCTTGATGTTCTCAACTTCGTTGAGCATCAGGATATCCGGCCCGCGGCCTTGATTGATCTGTTTGATCACCGCGCTGAGGCGCTTGAGTTTTTCATCGAGCAAAGTCGGGGTCCAGTCGTTTTCTTCACACTCCTTGCGCCACGCCGGGACTTCGATTTTTGTGCAACTGGCCAGGTACTCCGGGTGCGCGCGCTTGACGCTCAGGGGCAGGTAGGCGAAGTCGTCCTTGCCGTTGTCGTGCTCGGTGTCGAACAGGTTTTCGACGTTCCAGGTCATTAGTGAGACCCGGCCAGCTTCAGGCTCGACATGATTGGCGCAGGCGGTCAGCAGCAGGGTGCAGACGACGATCAGTAAATGGGTACGCAGCAGTTTCATTGGCAGTCTATCCAGGCATAAAGGTCTGTGAGGGGGGATGCAGGCTTGTTTATGGGGGCGGGCTTCACAGGGAAATAAACACCCCCGCCAACGCAGCACTCATCAGATTGGACAGGGTCCCGGCAATTACTGCGCGCAGGCCCAGGCGGGCGATATCCTGACGCCGCGAGGGCGCCATGACGCCCAGGCTGCCGAGCAGGATGCCGATCGACGACAGGTTGGCAAAACCGCACAGGGCAAAGGTGACGATCACCTGGGTGGGCCCCGACAGTACCTGGATGCCTTTGGCAGCGGCTTGGACCGGGTCAAGATAGGCCGCGAAATCGACATAGGCGACGAACTCGTTGAGCACCAGTTTTTCGCCGATAAAACTGCCTGCCGTCATGGCCTCGCTCCACGGTACGCCGAGGACAAAAGCCAGTGGCGCAAACACATGGCCAAGAATCAGTTGCAGGCTCAGGTGGGCAAAACCGAACCAGTTGCCCACCCAGCCCAGGATGCCGTTGAGCATGGCTATCAGGGCAATAAAGGCCAGCAGCATCGCGCCCACATTAAGGGCCAGTTGCAGGCCGTTACTGACCCCCAGTGCGGCGGCGTCGATGACATTCGCCGGTTTATCGTCGGGGTATACCTCGATGTCACTGAAGTTGTCGCGCGGTTCAGCGGTTTGCGGCTCCATCAGCTTGGCCATCAGCAAACCGCCGGGGGCAGCCATAAAACTGGCGGCAATCAGGTATTTAAGCTCCACGCCCAGGCTGGCATAGCCGATCAGCACCGAACCTGCGACCGAAGCCATGCCGCCGACCATCACCGCGAACAGTTCAGAGCGGGTCATACCGTCCAGAAACGGGCGCACCACAATGGGCGCTTCGGACTGGCTGACAAATATATTCGCCGTGGCCGACATCGACTCGGTACGGCTGGTGCCCAGCACCCGCTGCAAGCCGCCGCCAATCACGCGGATCACCACACTCATGATGCCCAGGTAGTAAAGGATGGCGATAAAGCTGCTGAAAAACACAATCAGCGGCAGCACCTTGATCGCAAAAACAAAGCCCTGGCTGCCAAACACTTCGCTCATTTTGCTACCTGCCAGAGGGCCGAAGACAAAGCTGATGCCTTCATTGCCATAGTCTTGCAGCAGGGCAACCGAATCGCTGATCGCAGCCAGCGTTGCCTGGCCCCATGGCACATAGAGGGCGAAGGCACCCAGGCCTGCCTGCAATACAAATGCCCCGCCTACGGTCTGCAACTTGATTGCCCGGCGGTTGCTGGACAGCAGCACCGCCAGGAGAATCAATACCACCACTCCAACGAAACTCATTGACCAGATTCCCGTATGTCACGCATCAAGATCGCACCGGTTCAGAAACCGAAGGCACCGGGCAGCAATTGCTCGACCGTCCAGTCGCGGGCGGCCGCCGTTTCGTGGCCGACGCAATACACCACGCAGTGAGGGCTCATCAGATCGTGCATGACCTGACGGCAGGCGCCGCACGGGGAGATCAGCGCCACGTTCGGGGCATACACCAGCATCGCCTTGAAGCTGGCAGGTGTATGGCCCTGGGCAATGGCGCTGAACAGGGCGCCGCGTTCGGCACAGTTGGTCAGGCCGTATGAGGCGTTCTCGACGTTGCAGCCGCGAATGATCCGGTCATCGGCGGTGAGCAGCGCCGCACCCACCGGGAAGTTCGAGTGCGGGCACCAGGCTGCCCCGGCTGCGGCGATCGCTTCAGGTAACAGGCGCTCGTACTGCGCCTGAGCTTCGGGGCTGCGGTTCATGGGGCGTTGCTCGCGGTGACGTCAGCCAGGGTCTGGGCAACTTTTTCAATCCGTTGTTGTGGCGTGCTTGCTCCCGCTGGCTGCCCGGCGCGGTCCTGGGCTTGCAGATAATCGACCAGTGCCTGGAGATCGTTGAGGCCGGTATCCACCCGCTGGCTGGCTTGGTTGAGTACGCTGAAGTTGTCACCGCCCCCGGCCATAAACGAGTTGACCGTGATCCGGTAGGTCTGCTCGGGTAGCACCGGTTTGCCATCGATTTTCAGGCTGTCGGCGATGATCCGCTGGCCCTGGGGCCTGCTGGCATCCCAGCGATAGCTGAGGGTGGCCGATGGCTGCAGGGGATAAAAACCGAAGCCGTTGTTCTGCCATTGCTGCTCCAGCAATTGCTTGAGCTGGGCACCGCTGAGGGTAAGGATGTTCAGGGTGTTGTTGAACGGTTGCACGGAGGCTACCTGGCCATAGCTCAGGTGCTGCTGGCCGGGTTCGAGCATCAGGTCGGTGCGGATGCCGCCCAGGTTGGTCAGTGCCACCTCGGCGCCCAGGGCGCGGGTGGCGTGCAGTTGTGCATCGGCGATCAGGTCGCCCATGGCCGATTCTCCAGCGTCGTTAAGGGTGCGGTTGATTTCGCGGGTGGCGATACGGGCCACGGGTTTGTTCAGGTGTTCGTTGCTGCGCGCTTCAATATCGGCCTGCAGCGCGGCAATTTCTGGCAGCGGCGTGTAGCGCGCGGGGTCAACCACGATGTTTTGTGCCTTAGCATCGAGCAGTTGGTGGTTGACCGGGTCCACGGTGAGGGTGATATGGGTCAGCAGGCGGCCGAACGAGCTGCCCTGGGTGATCAGCTTGTCGCCCAGGCGGCACAGGTAGCCCTGGTGGGTGTGGGCGGTGACCACCACTTTGATTTGCGGGTCCAGACGCCTGGCCACATCGACGATATCGCCCTTGAGCTGGCTGCAATCCTGCTGGTCGAAGCGTTCGGTGGTTTCACCGCCCTGGTGGATCACCGCGACCACGGCATCCACCCCTTGTTTGCGCAGTTCGGGCAGTTGCGCGTTGATCGCCTCGGCCTCGTCAATGGTGTACAGACCGTCCATGCTCTGCTGGCTTACATAGGCCGGGAGGTCGCGCAACACCGCGCCGACAAAGGCGATTTTGGCGCCGTTGGCCTGCTCGATACGGTAAGCAGGCAGCAGTGGTTTGCCGGTTTGCGCGTCGATCAGGTTGGCCGCCATATAGGGGAAGCGCGTGCCGCTGTAGTTGTTGTCAAACTGGCAGGCCTTGTCCGGGCGCGGCGACACGCAGCCGCCATTGATCTGGCGTTGCAACTCCAGTTTGCCCAGATCCAGTTCATGGTTGCCAACCACACTGAACTTGAGCCCCAGTTCGCCGAGGGCTTCGAGCGTCGGCTCATCGGCCCACATCGAAGACATCGGCGGGCTGCCGCCGATCATGTCGCCCGCACCAATCAACAGCAGTTGCGGGTCCTGTTTGCGCAGTTCGCCAACCACGCCGCTCAGGGCGTTGATACCCCCCGCCTTGAGCGACACTTTGCCAGCCGGTGCCGTGGCATCGGTGTAGGTGAACGGGGTGGCGGCCAGATTGCCGTGAAAATCGTTGATCGCGGCAATATTGATAGCGACCGGCTTGACCGGTTGCTGGCAGGCGGCCAGCACCAATGCTGCCGGGATGACCATACTGGCACTGCGCAGACGCGAGAGAAGATTCGACATGCAAGCTCCTTGGTGCCGGTCAGGCGGTACGTGGCTGGCCAGCAGTGGCGGCGGCAGGTGCTGACGAGGTGACGTATTGCGTGCCCAGGCCTGCGCGCAGCAAAAGCATCTTGAGGTGGTCATTGATCAGTTCAAGGCGATCTTGCAGATGGCTATTGAAGACCATGCCCACCAGCGCGATGGAGATCCCCAGTGCGGTTGCGTACAGCGCCGTACCGATGCCACGGGACACTTCGCCCGGATCGGAAACACCGGCCTCGGCCAGTGCCTTGAAGGTGTCGATGATGCCCATGATGGTGCCGAGCAGGCCCAGCAGCGGCGCACCGGCGACCACGGCTTCGAGGATCCACAGGCTGTGGGACAGCTTGCCGCGCATGGAGATGTAAATGGCCTGGCCGAGGTCTTCAAGCTCCTGGTGCGAATGCAGTTGGCGACGGCCGTCGTAGATCTGCGAGAGCAGTTGCAGGGGCAGGCTGTCGCGCGCGGTCAGCCCGGCAGGCAGGTCGGCGATGCTGCGGACTTTGCCATTGACCGCAGGCACCAGCTGACGCGCCTTGCGCAGCGAGTAGCTGAAGAAGATGCAGCGTTCGACGACCACAAAAGCGGCCAGGGCTGCGGCGCCGTACATGACGTAGAAGGTGATGTCGTGGAGCAGATTCATGTTCATGCGAGTAATCCTCCAGATGCGTTTATGGTCCGGGCCTGCCGTGCAGGCAGGCCCGGGGAGCAAGGTCAGAAGCTGGCTTCGAAAGAGACCATGGCAGTGCGTTCTTCACCGACGTTGTAGTAAGGCGTGGCGGCGCTGACGCCGTTGACCGGTGCAGCGTTGAGCACCACGGTGCGCGCCGATGACAGGTACTCCTTGTCAAACACGTTGAGCATCGAAACGCGGATGGCCGCCGACTTGAGGATCTTCTTGTCCACCGGCAGGCGCACCCCGGCGTTGATATCGAAGGTGGTACGCCCGGAGATTTCCTGGTCGTTGGTCAGGTCGCCGTAGTAGCTGCCCACATACTTGGCGGCCACGTTGCCGTAGTAGCGCTTGTTGTCGTAACCCAGGCTGGCGTTAAGCATGTTTTTCGGCACGTTGGCCAGTTGCTTGCCGGAGGTGGGCAGTTCCTTGTTGCGTGTGGTCACGTCATCCTGCTGCTCGGCGCTGGTATAGGTGTAAGAGGTGTAGTAGTTGAAGTTGTAGGGCAGCAGGCCGCTCCACTCCAGTTCCAGACCCTTGTTGACCACGCTGCCGACGTTGAGCATTTCGTAGTCACCGTCCGCATTGGTGGTCGACAGCTGACGATCCTTGTACGAGATATGGAACAGGGTGGCGCTCAGCAGCATGTCGTCCTGGGTGAAACGCCAACCCAGTTCCTGGTTCCAGCTCAGTTCCGGGGCCAGGCTGATGGAGTCGCCGGCGTTGTAAAGCACGTAGTTGGGCGGCGTACGCATATTGCGGGTGACGTTGTAGAACGCCTGGTGCTGCTCGTTGATCTGGTAGCGCGCACTGAAGTTGGGCAAAAACTCGTGGTACCTGGCATCACGCTTTTCGGGAGCGCTGTACAGGCTGCCGAGGTTGTTGCCATCGCGTTCGACGTACTGGTAGGCAATGCCGCCGGTGAGGGTCAGGTCAGGGGTGACCGTCCACACGTCCTGGGCCCAGATTTTCTGTGCCGGGGTGACGGTGTACTGGTGACGGCCCTGTACCGTGGCGCCATTTTTGTCGGTGAGCTGGTTGCCACTGTTGTAGTCGCCCCAGATATCATCCGGCGTACCGTTTTCGGTGATGCTGATAAAAGGCTGGGTCTGGCGCTGGCGGGCGCGTTCATACCAGTAGCCGACATCGATGCTGTGGGCTTCGTTGAAGTCCCATTTCAGTTTGGTGGTCACGCCAGGGCGCCAGCTCTCGGTCCATGATGGGCGGTAGTAGGTGTCGTAGGCCAGTCCGCTGAGGTCAAAGTTGCCGGCCTTGTCGCTGGTCGAAGACAGCCCGGTCGCCGATTGGCCGCTGAAGCTGCCGCCATTGGACCAGAAGTAGTAGGGTGCGATGGTCAGCGCCAGGTCGTCACGCAACTGAAAGCGCTGGGTCAGGGTGGCTGATGCGTTTTCAAACGGGTTGCGGTTGATCTTGTAGTACTGGGTCAACTTGCCGCTGCTGTTGTAGATCGGGATTTCGGCATAATCGAGGCCACGGCCCGACTTCTGAAACTGTGCCTTGCTCAGGGTGTTGTAGTTGTAGTTTTCCTGGGTGCTGTATTTGAAGATGGCATTGGTCGAGTTGCCATTGCCATCTTCGAACAAGGTGTTCCACTCAACCCTGTCGGCGCGTACGGTGCCTTTGCCGCGCCACTTTTCGCCTTCTGTATGGGACGCCGAGACAAAGGTTTTAAAACCATTCAAATCACCGGTGTTAATCCGCGCGAATGACTTGTTCAAACTGTTGGAACCGACCGACTGTTTGACAAAGACGCCGAAGTCCTTGGTCGGGCGCAGGGTGACCAGGCCAATGTTGCCGCCACTGGAGCCGATATGCGGGCCGTCGATTTCCGAAGAACCCTGGGTGACAAAGACTTCGCCGAGGTTTTCCGGGTCGCCGAGCAGGTTGGCATACACCGCATAGTCCCCGGAATCGTTGATCGGGATACCGTCCGAGGAGACGCCGACCTGGTCGGAGTTCATCCCGCGCATGGTGAAACTGGTGCCGCTTACCCCTGATGCGTCGGTGCTGGAAACGTTGATGCCGGGGGTGTACTTGAGCTTGTCGATGGCGTTGGCAGTCGGTGCCATTTCGTCCATCGCTTCCTTGGTTACGGTCGAGCGGCCCTTGGCGCTGTCTTCTTCGACCATAAGCCCATTACCCAGACTCTGTCCGGTGACATTAACCTTGCCTATATCAACGGTATCTTCTGCGAGCGTTGATAACGTCCAGCCGCCAACCCCAACGGCCAGTAGCGTTGCGAATAAAGTATTGAGTTTCAAAACAGTTTCCCCTAAGCGTAAGTGTCAGAGCTGACGTGCTTTAGTTATGGCTCTGTGTTGTATACAAGCGTGGCGCTGAAACGGTATTTATCCTTGCCCGAGAAACTTTCCTCGGGGAAGGGCACAACTTTATCGAGGCGTTGCAAGCTGGTTTGTGCGGCGCGATTGAGCAGCATATTGGTCGCCTTCTTTTCAATGCCCGAGTCGAGCACCTTGCCGCTACGGTCAACCAGCAACCACACCACCACATTGCCTTGCGGGCGTTGCAGTGAAGCCTCGCGACCTCGCGGGTATTGCTTGTATTTCTCCAGCTCCGCCAGCAGCCGGGCGATATAGCGGCTCTCCAGGTCTGCCGGGTTGGCGCGCGGGGCCTGGGCAATCGGTCTGGCTGGCGCTACAGGGGGGGCCGTAGCGGGTGCAGGCGTGGGCGCTTGCAGCACAGGCTGAGGCCTGGGTGGTGTCGGTACGGCCTTGACCACCTGCGGCTTGGGCTTGGGTGGCGGCGGCCTGGGAGCTGGCGGTTTGGGTTTGGGTGGCTGTCTCTTATACACATCT
>NZ_JASJWL010000102.1:0-8464 GCF_035019225.1 Pseudomonas sp. CCC4.1
AGATGTGTATAAGAGACAGCTCGCGAACGACCTTCGCGAGCAGGCTCGCTCCCACAGTTGCAGTGTTCCTGTAGATACTACGGGATCGCCGGGGATCTTTACACGAAATTACATTGCCTTGACGGCCCTGTACGCCATGCCCCCGTAGACTTTACCGCTCAATATCGAGCGGAGTTGGGCATGTTTCTGGTGCATAAAAAAGGGTTCGTTGCCGGCAAGAAAATGGTTGATGGCCTGGTGCCTTATGACTTTTTTTGCGAGGACAATCCGGCCATCAATCTGTTTGTGTTTACCGGTGCCGGCGCGTTGGGCAAACCGGTAGAAGAGCAGACGCTATGGGGCTTTACCCGCCTTGAACGCTTTGAAGCGCTGAGCAGTACCCTGGTCGCCAACAAAAAGAACCAGGGCTGGTTTCAAAGCGTCAATGTGCTCACCGGGCCCGCACAGAACGGCACCCAGACAGTGAAGTTCCAGCGGGTGCTGAAGATCATCAAGCATGTCAGCGTCAACAATCGCGTAGCCAGCAAGGCGGGCTACGAGATCCTGACCGAAGAGGGCGACACCTACTTCACCCTCAGGCATGCAGCCGGGCATAGCGCCCAGACCGTGATTTACGCCGCCGATCAGTGATCCAGCGGATTGCGGCTGTGGCTGCCGTTGACCAGACGCTCGATACCCAGCGGGTTGGCGTTTTTCAGCGCATCCGGCAGCAGGCTGTCAGGGTAGTTCTGGTAGCACACCGGGCGCAGGAAACGGTCGATGGCCAGGGTGCCGACCGAGGTGCCACGGGCATCTGACGTCGCCGGGTAAGGCCCGCCATGCACCATCGCGTCACACACCTCGACACCGGTAGGGTAGCCATTGAGCAGCAGGCGCCCGGCCTTGTGCTCCAGCACGGGCACCACCTCGGCGAAGGCTTCAAGGTCGCCAGGTTCAGCAATCAGCGTAGCTGTCAGCTGCCCATGCAGGCTGTGCAGCGCTTGCAGCAACTGCGCCTTGTCCGCGATCTCGACCACCAGGGTGGTTGGCCCGAAGACTTCCTCCTGCAACACCTCGGCACCACCGATCAACAGGCTGGCACTGGCCTGGAACAACTGCGGGCTGGCCTGGTTGCCCTGTTGCGGCGCACCGGCAAGGTGGCGGATGCCATCGACCTGGGCCAGACGCTGGATGCCTTTGCTGTAACTGGCCAGGCCCCCGGCGTTGAGCAGTGTTTGCGCCGGTTGAGCACTGAAGAACTGGCCAAGCGCGGCGACAAAGGCGCTGAATTCAGGGGAGCGGATACCCAGTACCAGACCGGGACTGGTACAGAACTGCCCGGCGCCAAGCATCACCGAACTGCCCAGCTCCTGTGCGATCTGCTCGCCACGCTTGAGCAGTGCCTGGGGTAATACCAGCACCGGGTTGATGCTCGACATCTCGGCAAACACCGGGATTGGCTGGGGTCTGGCGGCGGCCATATCGCACAGGGCGCGACCACCGGACAACGAACCGGTAAAGCCGACGGCCTGAATCGCCGGGTGCTTGACCAGCGCTGCGCCCACACCCGCGCCGAAGATCATATTGAATACACCGGCGGGCATGTCGGTGCGCTCGGCAGCGCGAACTATGGCCAGGGCAATTTGTTCAGCAGTTGCCATATGCCCGCTGTGTGCCTTGAACACCACCGGGCAACCTGCGGCCAGTGCCGAAGCGGTATCACCGCCAGCGGTGGAGAACGCCAGCGGGAAGTTGCTGGCGCCAAACACGGCCACCGGGCCCACGCCGATGCGGCATTGACGCAGATCTGCGCGCGGCAGGGGCTGACGGTCCGGTAGCGCCTGATCGATGCGTGCGCCATAAAAATCGCCGCGCCGCAGTACGTTGGCGAACAGACGCATCTGCCCGCTGGTGCGTCCCCGCTCGCCCTGGATCCGGGCGGCAGGCAGGGCGGTTTCGCGACAGACGATGGCAACAAAGTCGTCACCCAGCGCGTCTATTTCTTCGGCGATAGCTTCCAGAAACTCGGCCCGGCGTGTGGCCGGCAAACTGCGAAAGGCCGGGAAGGCGGTATTGGCCGCGCTGACAGCGGCATCCACTTCGGTTTCGGTGGCCTGCACAAACGCGTATGGCAATGCCTCGCCAGTACTGGCATCCACGCTGTACAGGTGAACGGTGCCGGCGCCGCTGCGCTGACCGCCAATAAAGTTCTGGCCGGTGATGGGGAACATAGGGATTTCCTTTAGGTGGGAAGGCAGAGACGCGCTGTTGCGAGACGAATCATGTCGCCGCTGACGAGCGCAGCGAGGCTGCGGCAAGGCCCGAAGGGCCTTGAACAGGCAGGGGCCGCTAGCAGCCTCGCTGCGCTCGTCAGCGGCTACAGGGGATTGCCACCCAAGTACAGGCAGTGGCAGCGTTTTCGCCGCCTATTGTCGTTATAAGTTGCACCGCAGTTATCCCGATAGCGAGCCATAAGGGCTCTTTCAGGCGACCACTGTAGGTTTTGTCGGGGGCACTGCCCAATGACGAATATTGATTGGCCGATAACCAGCGCTCATCCCTCAGGCGCGCGCGGCATCCCAAGTGCTCATCACCTGGGTGATCGCAGCGTCCAGTACGGCATGGGCTACACCATCCCGGGCCAGGGTGGTCAGGCCCAGCAGAAAACTCTCGAACACCGTGGCCAGCGCTCGCGGATCAGTCTGGGCGGCAAGCTCACCCTCGCGGATGGCGCGCTCGACACAAGCCATAAACCCGGCCCGGTTACGCGCCCTCGCTTCGGCCAGAGGGGCGCTTATCGCCACCGCTTGAGCTGAACTGGCACTCATCAGCCCCAGAGCGACCAGACAACCCCGTGGGTGACCCGGCTCACATTGCATTTTGGCGGAGCTGCGCAACGTTCGCTCGATCGCTTCGCGTGGGGGCAGGTGAGTGTCGAACAGGCTTTCGGTGACCCTGCCATGGCTGTTCAGGTAGCGCGTCATGACCTCTTTGAACAGCGCCTCCTTGGAGCCGAAAGCTGCGTAAAAGCTGGGCGCGGAAATGCCTGAGCCCATATTGGCCTTGAGCTGGCTCAGCGATGTCGAGTCATAACCGTGCTCCCAGAACAGGTGCATGGCCTGGGTGATTGCCGCGTCCCGATCAAATGTGCGCGGGCGTCCCATCTGTGCCATTTGAGTCTCCTTCGTAGCGAGATATAAATACTAGTCGATACAAAAGTCATTGACCAATATTTCCCGTCGCCCTACATTTGTACCTATCGATACATAACTAGCAGGAGCAGGGCATCCATGGGCAAAGAGCAAAACACCACTGAGCGATTACCCATGGGCGCGCTGCTGGCGCTGGCCATGACCGGTTTTATTTGCATTGTTACCGAGACCTTACCCGCAGGCCTGTTGCCGCAAATCAGCAGCGGCCTGCAAGTGTCATCGGCGCTGGCGGGGCAGATGGTTACGGTCTACGCGCTGGGCTCCCTGCTGGCGGCGATCCCGTTGACCATCGCGACCCAGGGCTGGCGGCGTCGCAACGTACTGCTGCTGACGATTGTCGGGTTTCTGCTGTTCAATTCGATTACCGCGTGGTCGTCTCAGTACGGCGTGACCCTGATTGCACGTTTTTTTGCCGGCGCATCAGCCGGGTTGGCCTGGAGCCTGCTGGCAGGTTATGCGCGGCGCATGGTTGCCCCGCAGTTGCAGGGCCGGGCCATGGCGGTGGCGATGGTGGGCACGCCGATTGCCCTGTCACTGGGTGTGCCATTGGGCACCTGGCTGGGTGCGCTGGTAGGGTGGCGTACGGCATTTGGCCTGATGTCGGCCTTGACCCTGGTGCTGATGGCCTGGGTAGTGCTCAAGGTGCCTGATTACCCAGGGCAGTCTGCTTCGCAACGTATCGGCTTGCGACAGGTGCTGCTGACACCGGGAGTGCGCTCCGTGCTTGCCGTGGTACTGACCTGGATGCTGGCGCACAACATGCTCTACACCTATATCGCGCCTTTCGTGGCATCGGCGGGCCTTGCCGATAAGGTCGATATTGTGTTGCTGGTCTTCGGATTGGCGGCGCTGCTGGGAATCTGGCTGACCGGGCGACTGGTAGACCGGCATCTGCGCAAGGCAGTCATGGCTTGCCTGGCGACATTTGCTGCGATTTCGCTGCTGTTCGGTTTCTTCTCGCAGTCGGTGGCTGTCGTATATGCAGGGATTTTTGTTTGGGGGTTGTCCTTCGGCGGTGCCGCCACCCTGCTGCAAACCGCTCTGGCCGATGCGGCAGGCGAGGGCGCCGATGTTGCGTTGTCGATGAACGTGGTGGTGTGGAACAGCGCCATTGCCGCGGGGGCATTGACCGGTGGCATATTGCTCGATCAATTCGGGGTGAACGTCTTCCCCTGGGTGTTGCTGGTGTTGTTGCTGGTCGGGCTGGGGATCGTGTTCAGTGCCCGTGCCCATGGTTTCCCGCAAGGGCACCGGCAGGCGGGGGCGGCGGTTGTCGGTCATTAGGCCGATAGCCGTGTTGGTCAGGCAGCGACTACCAATCGTGCCCGGTTTCCAACGCGTTATCAGCTGACCTGGCCACCACCTTCAAGTACATCATCTTCGGTATTCAGGGCCGTGATTAGGGCGATGCGCAACCCTTCCACCTGGGTGGCCAGTGCCATGGACGGGCCACCAGCCACCACCGCCTGTTCCGGCAGAGGCGGGACGTGGATAAAACCACCGCGTACGCCGGTCCCGGCCAATGCATGCTGTAGGCAATAGAACACCTGATTGCAGACAAAGGTGCCCGCCGTATGGGAAACCGACGCGGGAATCCCGCCGGCCCTGATCGCCCGCACCATTGCCTTGAGCGGCAAGGTACTGAAATACGCCGCTGGCCCTTGCGCCACCACGGGTGTATCGATCGGCTGATAGCCAAGGTTGTCAGGGATGCGGGCGTCGTTGATATTGATCGCTACCCGCTCGATACAGATGTCCGTGCGACCGGGGCCAAGCCCGACGGCGATCACCAGCGTCGGGGTGAACTCCTGCAGAAGTTGGCTCAGTCGCTCGGGCGCTCCGGCGAACGTACAGGGCAACTGACGGGCGATGATCTGCATATCGCCCTGCAAGGTGCCGTCCAGAAGGCGTACGGCCTCCCAGGACGGGTTGACGGTGTCTTGGTCGAACGGTTCGAAACCGGTCAGCAGTACAGTGCGCATGCTGTTCTCACATCAGTACGTAAAGAAGCACGATATTGACCACCAGCATCATCAGAGCGGTGGGCATTTGAGCCTTGATCACGGCGTATTTGTCCGGCAGCTCCAGCAGGGCCACGGGCACGATATTGAAGTTGGCTGCCATTGGCGTCATCAGCGTGCCGCAGTAGCCGGAAAACATGCCGATTGCCGCCATGACAGCCGGGTTGGCATCGTAGATGCCGACCAGTACCGGCACGCCGACCCCGCCGGTCATGACCGGGAATGCAGCAAAACCGTTGCCCATGATGACCGTGAACAGCGCCATGCCCAGCACGTAGACCATCACCGCTACCAGGCGATAGTCCATGTTGATATAGGCGGTGGTGACATGAGCAACGGCGGTACCGACCCCGGCGTCATTGAACAGCAGGCCAAGCATGGCCAGCATTTGCGGCAGCACCATGGTCCAGCCCAGGGCTTCGGTCAGGCGGCGCGATTCACGCAGGCCTTGCAGCGGCGTATCACGGGTCAGGATGCAGGCCAGAACCAGGGCCACCATGCAGCCGATGCCCAGGGACACGAACGTGGTGTTTTTCGGGTCAAGCAGCGGTACGCCACCGATCTGGGTGTTTTTCAGCAGGATCGAACCGATCACGGTCACCAGCGGAATCGACAGGGCCGGGATAAACAGCTTGTGCCCCAGACGGCCAGCACTGGCCCGTGCAGCCTTGACATGCAACTCGGCGTGGGTGCCTCGGCCAACACCGCCAATGCCGGCAATGCCGGCCATGACCAGCACGCCAATACCTACCACGAACGGCGAAAGGCGATCGCCAATCAGGAACACCATGGCGAACAACGCCCAGAACAGGCCACTGGTCCAGCGTTTGGGGTGGGTGCGGTCTGTCAGGATCATGCCCGCGGTGATCAGCAGCAGCACTCCCGCCAGCCAGTAGAAGTACTCAATAGAAATAATCATCGTGCCAGCTCCTGAGCTGCGTCAACTTCTTCCCGGGCAACTTCGGCCATGCTGCGCTCCAGCATCAGGTCAAAGCGATACAGGCGCAGGGCATGCACGATAAAGGCGCAAATCGCCGTCGGAATTCCCCAGAAAGCGATGTGCAGCGGCTCGACATCAAGCCCCGAACCCAGCAGGAAGGTGTGCATCAGTGCGATTGCGCCGAAGGCCACAAACACGTCTTCACCAAAAAACAAGCCGATGTTGTCGGTGGCGGCACACATGGCCAGGACTTTCTGCCGCACAGGAGCAGGCAGCTTGCCGTACTTGTTCTCGGCTGCGCCCTCGGCCATCGGGGCCAGCAGCGGGCGGACCATTTGCGGATGCCCGCCCAGACTGGTCAGGCCTACAGCAGCGGTGGTCTCACGCACGAACAGGTACATAATCAGCAACCGGCCGACCGTTGCGCGCTGGAAGCTGGCGATCCAGTTTTGCGCGTGCAGACGCAGGCCGTGACGCTCCAGCAAGCCGATCACGGCCAGGGGCAGCAGCAGAATCAATTGCAGGGCGCGGGTTTGCAGGAAGCCTTCACCCATTTCACTGATGATTTTTTCCAGCGGGAAGTTGGCAGCAAGGCCGGTGACGATAGCCGCCGCGCTGACCACCAACAGTGGGTTAAAGCGCAGCACAAAGCCGATGATGATGACGAACACGCCAATCAAGGGCCAAAGGTTTACGACGGTTTGCATGAGGGGGCAATCCCTTTAGCTGATTGCCGCAGCACCAGGGCAGGCTGGTGAGGGCAAGTCGAAAGCGGTCAGGCACACTTTCGAAAAATCGGTACGCTGCCGGACTCAGCGTGTTTTTTTATTGTTGAGACCCTATGGGCCTCATTGCCCGATATGGTTGGTGGCTTTGGGTTGTGCGTCCAGTCAATAAAAGTTGTCACCCCCGAACAGAAAAGTTTTATCAATCACCGACTTAAGCCGACTGGCCTGTCCCTGCGGCAAGGGTTTACAGTGCTGCCCTGGTTTTGATTGGGTGGGGCGTCCTGTATGAATATGCGATTTCTTCTGACATTCGTCTGGGTAGCGCGCCTTGGCAGTTTTCGGCTGACCGCCGAAAAGTTATCCAGTACCCAGGCAGCCATTTCGAGCCGTATTTCAGTCCTCGAAACCGAGCTTGGCGTGCAGTTGTTCCAGCGCGATTCCCGTGGTGTCAACCTCACCCGTGAAGGCCATCAGGTGCTGGGTTACGCCGAAGAAATGCTGGCCACCCAGCAACGCCTTCTGCAATCGCTGGGGCAGGCGGACAGGTTTGCCGGGCGCCTGCGCATCGGCGTGATGGACACGGTTATCCATAGCTGGCTGAGCGATCTGATCAGTGCGCTGAGCCGCGACTACCCCCAGGTAGAGGTTGAACTGACCGCCGATACGGCGCTGAACCTTAATGAACAATTGCTTAAAGGTCAGCTGGACCTGATTTTTCAGACGGATTTATTGCGTGCCGACGGCGTGCGCAATGTACAACTGGCCAGTTACCCGTTGAGTTGGATTGTGGCCAGGGACGCAGCTCTGAACCGCAGCTACCGTGACCTGGCGGATCTTTGCGAGGAGCGCTTGCTGACCTTTTCACGCTTGTCGCGGCCGCATCAGGACATGCTCAATTTTCTGCACCAGCACGATATTGCCGCGCCACGCATCAGTTGCATCAACTCGGTGGCGGCGATTATCAAACTGGTGGCGGACGGCTTTGGCATCGGTGCCCTGCCGCCGGTACTGGTCAGTCGCGAATTGCAGAGCGGGGCCATGATTGCGTTGCCGATCGAGACTGCACCGGGCTTTGCGGTATACGCCAGTTGGCGCACGGGGGCGGGGCTGGAGCTGAATGAGGCGGTGGTCAACCTGAGTCAGGCGGTTGTTGCCGAGTACCAACACAGCGTTGAGCCTGGGCATTTTGTGCTGCCGGGCATCTGATCCGTATTTTTTCGCGTTATCTGCACCTGTTATGTGTGCAGTTTGCGGCGCAAAATTTCCTCCAACCTTCCGAGACAGACGAGGACGCGACTACACAGCAGCACCTGTGTGTGGTCGGCAGCTGTTCTGCGCCTGTTTTATGACGAACGACTGACGGGGAAACATCATGAACAAGATGGCTTGGTTTTTGGGCGGTTTTTTGGTGCTGACCATCGGCATCGGTATTTTGGCGACAATTCCGCCGGGTTGATATTTCATCCTGTCCTCCACACGGCTTGTAGCAGCTGACGAACGCAGCCTCGTTCCTCGGCAGCTGCTAGGTCTGAAGGGAATTTTAACTGTGGGAGCGAGCCTGCTCGCTGTCTCTTATACACATCT
>NZ_JASJWL010000103.1:0-7597 GCF_035019225.1 Pseudomonas sp. CCC4.1
AGATGTGTATAAGAGACAGTCGCGAAGGTCGTTCGCGAGCAGGCTCGCTCCCACAATAGGGTTTGATCTACAACAGAGTATCTACAGGGTTACAAGAGCACACATTCAGGTATCAAAATTTCTCTTTGATCACCGTGGTCGGGCCATTGTGCTTGACGCTGGCAATGCCCTTGTCCCGCGCGGCCTCCGAGGAGTACAGCTCGCTGGTGCCGATGATCTGGTGATTGGCCGCCTTCAGGTTGAAGTATGGCTTGCCGTCCTTGGCCACTTTCTTCTCGTAGCGCTCATCCAGCGGGCTGTTGACCTGCACCGAGGCGATCCCGCCCTTGGCCGCCGCCAGCGTGGTGTATTGCTCGCTGACCAGAATGGTTTCGGCATTCGCCGCCTTCAGTACAAAACGGAACTGCCCGCTGCTGGTCTTGCTCAACTCATACCAACCCGACATAGCCTTTCTCCCGAAATTAAAGGTTCCTGCACTTATTCAGTAAAGACCCCATGGGCTATTTATCCATTTATCGACAGGAATGAAGGAAACAGGAAATTTCAACGAGACAAATAGCAATGGTTATCGATACCATTCGCAGCTTATTTGCATCGCTGTGTCTATAAGGATCTTCATGTCTGGCCTTAAACCCGATCCGCCCGCGGCCGATCACTTTCGCGAGTTCTATACGCAAATTTTGCACTTTCTGCGCAAGCGTACCGACAACACCAGCGATGCAGCCGACATGACCCAGGATGTTTTCACCCAATGGCTGGGCTATCAGGACCGAGGCAAAATCGAACAGCCCCGGGCGTTTTTGTTCCAGATGGCGCGCAATCTGTTGCGCGATCACTGGCGTCGACAGCAAGTGCGACACGCCGCTCACGGCGAGCACAGTGAAAGTGAGGCCGAGCCCTTGAGCGATGACAGGGATGATCCGATGGTCGCAGCCCTGCGCCTGCAACGCCTTGAACAACTTAAAAGGGTAGTTGCAGAACTCTCGCCCAGGCGTCGAGAAGCCCTTATGCTGCACCGTTTTGAAGGCTTGAGTCAGGCACAGATTGCCGAACGCATGGGGATATCCGTGAGCATGGTTGAAAAGCACATTGCCCAGGCCTTGCTGCACTGCAAGCAACATCTACAGCGGGACAGCGGCAAGGAGCAGACACAATGAGCCCTTTTCACACGGCCGGTAACGACAGCATCGATGAACAGGCCGCCAATTGGTTTGCACGCAACCGCAATACCCGCAACCAAGGCAGCTGCGAACAATTCAACGCCTGGCATGCCAACCCGAGTCATGCCCGGGCCTATACCGAATTTGAATCGTTGTGGGCCGACCTGGGAGAACTTGAACAGATCAACTCGCCGGTCCCCCTCCCTGCCAAGCCCCGGCGCGCACACTTTGCGCTGGCCACTGCTGCCGCCGTGCTCTGCGCCGTCTTTGCACTGAACCTGGGCGCCCCGGTGGCGCTGCATCAACAGCAGGTCAGCACACTGGCCCAAGGCGCCCGCACGATATTGCTACCCGACGGCAGTACCCTGAACGTGAATGCCAACACGCGCCTGAGCCTGGACTTCAGCGCCCACCAGCGTGACATCTATCTGGACCAGGGCCAGCTTTACATCGAGGTCGCGGCCAACAAGGAGCAGCCGTTGGTGGTGCATGCCGGGGAGGCGCGCATACGGGTGGTCGGCACGGGGTTCGATGTACGCCGCAGTTCGCGCCAATTGGTGGTCAGCGTGGCCCACGGCGAGGTTGCGTTCATCCCAGACCCCAAGTCAGCAATGCTGCTGGGTGCACAACAACGCGCCACCTGGGACTACAACAGGGGAGCACTCATAAAACAGACGTTGAGTGCGGGCGAAGTGGCGGGCTGGCGCAGCGGCCATCTGTCCTTTCGCAATCGCGAACTGGCCAGCCTGGTGGATGAACTGGACCTCTACCGCCCGGGCCTGATTCAGTTGGCCGACGGCCCGCTGACTGGCTACAAGGTTTCAGGCAACCTGGATGTCAGCGATCCACTGGCACTGGTCAAAGCCCTGCCCGCCCTGATCCCGGTAAAAACCGTGCTGCTGGACAGCGGTAAAATCCGTATCGAACCACGCTAAAAAAACATATGCGAATATTTTCCATTCGCATATGTGGTTTTTTCATTTTGCTGCGTCTTCCTCCGGTCTGCGTTGCTAACGCATGTCTTTTTGGCCTTTGTTGCCACACCGGGGGATTTCATGTTTCGCGCACCACATTACTTCTCGCATTTGTGCACCCGCCCGACACTGCTGGCGGCTTGCCTGGCGATCAGCCTGCAAGCCCACGCCGAGTCGATCCAGTTGCAACTGCCGGCGCAATCGCTGGCCAGTTCGCTGAGCGAGGTGGCACAGCAGGCAAAAATCCAGCTGCTGTTCGACGAAGCCCTGTTACGCAACGTGAAAGCCCCGGCACTCAGTGGCACCTTCGAGCCACAGGAAGCTATCCAGCGCCTGCTTAAAGACACCGACTTCAGCCTTGTGCAGATCGATCGCACCTACGTCGTGCGGCCCCGGGAGTCTGGCACCACCACCAGCAACAGCCTGGAGCTGGGCGCAGTCAGCGTGGTGGGCAACGGTAGCGAGGTCGACTCCAGCAACGTCGGCAAGTCGACCATGACCCAGGAGCAAATCAACCGCTATCAGGCCAATAACATCCCCAGCCTGCTCGCCACCCTGCCAGGCATCAACCTCGGCGGCTCGCTCAAGCCCGGTGGCCAGACCATCAATATCTGGGGCATGGGAGAAGCCGAAGACGTACAAATGACCGTCGATGGCGCGACCAAAAGCGGCTTTGAGCGCTACAAACAGGGCACGATTTTTATCGAGCCCGAGCTGATCAAACGCCTGGAAGTCGAAAAAGGCCCCCACGATATCCACACCGGCAATGGCGGCTTCGCCGGTGTAGTGCACATGGAAACCAAGGACGCGACCGACTTGCTCGAAGAGGGCAAGAACACCGGCGCCATGCTCAAATACGGCTACAGCAGCAACGACCATCAACAGGTCTACAGCGGCGCTGTTTACGGTCGCACCGAAGATGGTCGCGCCGACGCTCTGTTTTACTACACCAAGCGCGACGGCGACGACATGAAGCTGGCCGGTAAAATGCCCAACCCCGGCAATGTCTACCCGGTTAACCCGCAGCGTCTGCCCAATACGGCCCAGGACCTGGACGGACAACTGCTCAAGCTCAACTTGCACCTCAATGACGAACACAGTGTGGGCATGTCTTACTCGCGCTCGAACAACTATTTGTGGGTGCCCTTCTCGGCCGTGAGTTACCCGGCGCCACCCAGCCAGGCCAACATCGACAAATTTGGTTACGACATTGCAGCGCGGCGCTACCTGTCCAACCGCTCGACGATCGACACCACCTGGTCGGCCAAATACAAGTACGAACCCCTGGACAACCCGCTGGTGGACCTGGAGGTCAAGTACTCGCACTCCAACACCGAGCAAACCGACAAGCGTGACGCCCAGGCTTACACCCAGCCCACCAGCGGCGGGCGCAAAATGGAGACCGGCTATACCGATGACATGCTCCAGGTCGAGAACATCAGCCTGTTTGCCAGCGGCCCGCTGGACCATGCAGTGACCACCGGCGTGCAATTTCGCAAGCACCAGCGTGATGTGAACATGTGGATGCCGGGCGGCATCTACGACGTCGAAAAGTACAACTACGGCCACTACCAGCCCAACTTCATGCCCCGCGGCAAGGTCGACACCAACAGCTTCTATATTCAGGACGCCATCACCTGGGGTGACTTCACCCTCACGCCGTCCATGCGCTACGACCACGTACGCAATCGCGGCCAGGAAAACGACGCGCCGTACTACAACCATCCGGAACTGGGCCATGACTACAGCGACAAAACCTACACTGGCTGGTCGCCTCGCCTGTCGGCCTTCTGGAAAATCACCCCGCAAACCGCCCTGTTCCTGAACTACAGCAAAACCTGGCGCGCCCCGGTGATTGACGAGCAATACGAAGTCCAGGGTATCGGCAGCCGCACCTCCAGCAGCCTGGGCCTTGATCCGGAACGCATCACCGGTTGGCGTGGCGGCAACATCACCACCTTCGACAAGATTTTTGGCGACAACGACCACGCCCTGGTGCGTACCACCCTGTTCCGCAACACCGTCGACGACGAGATTTTCAAGGCCACGGGGGTAGGCTGCGCCGCGCAAACGCCCACTGTCAGCATGAGCGATGCGTGCGGGCCCAACATGCCTAATTACCGCAACATTGGCAGCGTGACCATCAAGGGCTTCGAAATTGAGAGCTTCTACGAATCCACCTACGTATTCGGATCCCTGTCATACGCATGGATGACCGGCAAACACCAAGGCGCCTACACCAACCCTTGGGGTCCCAACGTCTGGGCGCGTGACATACCCGCTCCCAAGTGGATTGCCGTACTGGGCACCAAGATCCCGAGCCTGGATGCCCGGATTGGCTGGAAGGGAGAATTCGTACGCAAGACCGACCGCTTGCCGAGCGACAACTACTACAGCAGCCCGATCAGTGCGCTGGGCGACCGCTACTGGGACCAGTTCCCCAACGACAGCTACAACGTGCAGGGCCTGTTTGCCAACTGGAAGCCGCAGCAGCCGTACCTCAAGGGCACCGAAGTCAACTTCACCATGGACAACATGTTCAATAAAAACTATCAGCCGATGCTCAGTGGCGAAAACGCCTACAGCCAGGGCCGCAATGCCAAGATCAGCGTGACGCGGTTCTTCTGAGCTGGCTGATCCGGCAAACCCTCTGTGGGAGCGGGCTTGCTCGCGATTCCGCCGGCACGGTGTATCTGGCCGACCGCGCCGACGCCATCGCGGGCAAGCCCGGCTCCCACAGGTGTGTACCGCTCACACCCGCAAGCGCTATTGCGGGAGAGCGCGGCTACTGTTACGTGCTACCACACTCAACTCCGGCGCCTGCACCCGGCGCTGGCTCAAGTAGCGGGTGCAGCTCACGCGCAGGAACGAGGCAAAGTTGACTACTTCGCCGCGATAATCCATCACCTCTTCATAGAGCTTGGCCACCAACTGGTTGGTGGTCATGCCATCTGTTTCGGCGATTTCGCTGAGGATGTCCCAGAACTGGTTTTCCAGGCGCAAAGTGGTGACCACGCCGCAAATACGCAATGAGCGCGAACGTGACTCGTAAAGAATCGGGTCGGCTTTTACATACAGTTCACACATGGTCACGCCCTCTGCCTACAAAGTGATTTTGGTACCCAGCAAACCCAGGAATGCCGCCAGCCACGCCGGATGTGCCGGCCACGCAGGGGCTGTGGCCAGGTTGCCTTGCACATGGGCCTTGGTCACATCGATATCGATATAAGTCCCCCCCGCCAGCCGCACTTCCGGTGCACACGCCGGGTAAGCACTGCACTCACGGCCTTCCAGCGTGCCCGCAGCGGCCAGCAGTTGCGCACCATGGCACACTGCTGCAATTGGCTTGGCCGCCTTGTCGAAGTCACGCACTAGCTCCAGCACCTTTTCGTTCAGACGCAGGTATTCCGGCGCACGACCGCCCGGCACCAGCAGTGCGTCGTAATCGCTGGCTTTCACCTTGTCAAAGTCGAAATTCAGGGCAAACAAGTGCCCGGGCTTTTCGCTGTAAGTCTGGTCGCCTTCGAAGTCGTGGATGGCAGTGCGTACGGTCTGGCCTGCGGTTTTTCCCGGGCATACCGCATGAACCTGATGGCCGACCATCAACAGTGCCTGAAACGGCACCATCACTTCATAGTCTTCGACGTAATCGCCAACCAGCATCAGAATTTTTTTCGCTGCCATGGTGCGTGCTCCTGTGGGGTAAGACCTTGGGCCAGTAAGAGTAGCCAAGGTAACCCCTGAGCGCGCGGGCGGGTAATAGCCATGTACTACGTTCCCGCCGGAGCTGCTTACAGGCTTACTTCAGCAAACCGTCTGCCTGAAGCAGGGTTTCGAGGCAGTGTTCCTGAATGTTGTAGAACGCCTTGAGTTCCTGGATTTTCACCAACAACTGCGCCGGATCGGAAGGTCCGCCACGTTTGACCGCGAGGATCATCTTGTTTTTATTGGTATGTTCCAGCGAGATAAACTCGAACACCTTGGTGTCATAGCCGCAGGCTTCGAGGTACAGCGCGCGCAGGCTGTCGGTGACCATTTCGGCCTGCTGGCCCAGGTGCAGGCCGTATTGCAGCATCGGCTTGAGCAGCGCCGGGCTCTGGATTTGCAGGCGGATCTGTTTATGACAGCACGGCGAGCACATGATGATTGCCGCCCCGGAGCGAATGCCCATATGAATCGCATAGTCGGTGGCAATATCACAGGCATGCAGGGCGATCATCACATCGATCGGGGTGGGTGCAAAACTGCGCACATCGCCGTGCTGGAAGGTCAGGCCCGGGTGCTCCAGACGCTGGGCGGCGTTATTGCACAGCGTGACCATGTCTTCACGCAGCTCAACCCCGGCCACCAGGCCTTCGGCTTGCAGGCTGTGACGCAGGTAATCGTGAATGGCAAACGTCAGGTAACCCTTGCCCGAACCGAAATCCACCACCTTGACCGGCTGATCGAGCTTGAGCGGTGAGCTGCTCAGGGCGTGGGAAAACACCTCGATAAACTTGTTGATCTGCTTCCACTTGCGCGACATCGCCGGGATCAGTTCTTGCTGCTTGTTGGTCACACCCAGGTCCGCCAGAAACGGCCGGGTCAGATCCAGAAAGCGATTTTTCTCACGATTGTGCTCAGCCGACGGCACTTCGCGCTCTTGCTGGCTTTTGCCTTTGAACAGCGAGCTTTTACCCTTTTTGCTGTATTCAAGCTGCACTTCGTCGGTCAGGGTCAGCAGGTGGGCATTCTTGAACGCTTCGGGCAGCAGGCCGGCAATGATCGCCACGCCTTCGTCCAGCGGGAAATTCTTGGTGATATCGCGGGTTTTATAGCGATATACAAAGGACAGGCAAGGCTGCTCCTTGACTGTTACCTGCTTGATGATCACCCGCTGCAATTCAGCCTCGGGGCCCACGTATTTGGCCAGCACCAGCTTGATAAAGGAATTCTGGGCCAGACCGGTTTCCAGCAGGTTCAAAAATTGCGCACGATGATCCGGCACAGACGCGGCGGTGGTAGCAGTCACTGACATTGAAAAAGGTGCCTCGGGGGTGCAGGAGGGAAAATCAGAAAACGAATGGCAGGTATTTTAGGCGTGTTGGGCGCTCAGGGCACGGGGTAATTTCATACGGGCACGGACAGTGGCGGGTATGCAGACCTTGCCAACAATTATAAATGGTTTGTGATGTGAAAAATAATTGCAGCTCATATGAGTAGAACAGTAAGAATGCCGGCCGACATGTGAAGATCATTAACTTACACAGCACAACATGAACATTTAATAATCTAACCTTTAAAAAACCAACCAAAGTTACCAGCCTAAAAAATCACTTATGATAACTATCCCCCAGATATTTATCCCCTCCCCCATAAATATCACCACCAAATTCAAGACTAATATCCACGCGTCCAGCACCATAACCAGACGACTCGGAAGCAGAAGATCCGAAGGGTATATACTGTCTCTTATACACATCT
>NZ_JASJWL010000104.1:0-7010 GCF_035019225.1 Pseudomonas sp. CCC4.1
AGATGTGTATAAGAGACAGAGTTGTTACTGGGGGCGGGGTTGGGCACATAAGAGATGCTCCTGGGCGTCAAGTTCAAATGTCATCGGTGACCGGGCACCTGTATCGACAATTGAAACGCCTGGATGGCTTATGTGTGCGTTACATGTTTATGGTGTGCTCCCCGGCGAGCCTGGTTTCAGGGCTGGCCGGGGAATCAGGCATTACACCGCGCGTTTTTGCTGGGTATCCATGCGCTTGATGTTGCGGATTTTCTGCAGTGTGTCTACGCACGTCCGGGCGGCTTCCTGGCCTTTGTGCACGAAGTGCTCAAAGAAAAACTTCTGATGCTCCTCACCGGCGTGGAAGTGGTGCGGCGTGAGGCTGACGGAGAACACCGGCACTTCGGTTTCCAGTTGTACTTGCATCAGGCCGCTGACGACCGTCTGGGCAACAAAGTCGTGACGGTAGATGCCGCCATCCACGACCAGTGCGGCGCCGACAATTCCGGCGTAACGACCGGTCTTGGCCAGCAGTTTGGCGTGCAGCGGGATCTCGAATGCGCCGCCGACTTCGAAGAAATCGATGTCGCTTTCCTGATAGCCCAGCACCAGCATTTCGGCCAGGAAGCCCTTGCGGCTCTGGTCGACAATCTCTTTGTGCCAGGAAGCCTGGATAAATGCGACACGTTCGTTGTGGTGAATAGCTGTAGGTTGCATGTTCAGATTCCTGTTTGTGTGAAAAACAGGGCATATGAATCGAATGGGATTAAAGGGTACGTTCAGGAGGGCAGCGCACGGCCATACGGCATCGCCACTATCCCGCCTGGTTGACGGCCCTTTGGCGCCAATCCCGTTCTCTCTTCATCCGGACTATGACCGTCGGCCCCGGGATCACACCGGGTCTGCTGACCTTGGTTTATTCCTGGCCGAAGCTCAAGAATGTGCCAAGCGCTCGCGGGCTATGCGCTTTGCGCGCAATTACCGCCGGTGGGGAGTCGCACCCCGCCCTGAGAACGTTGCCACCAGCCTTTCTGGCGGCGGACATTTTGTATCACATATTTTTCGAGTATGCATTGATGCTTTTTGCTAATAGCTATCAGTTTTTCCATTTCATTAATAAGGTAATTCCTACGTGAGCATCCGAATATTGTCGATCGCTGCAGAGTAGGCTTGTTCTGGCGGGAATCGCACGTTTAGCATTCAACACTGATCAAACCTTGCCGAGGCCAATGCCATGTCTGTTATCGATCTTCGTAGTGACACCGTGACCCAACCCACCCCAGGCATGCGTGAAGCCATGGCAAATGCGCCTATGGGCGATGATGTGTATGGCGAAGATCCTTCGGTGAACAAACTGGAATCCGAGCTGGCATTGCGCCTGGGCTTTGCCAGGGGGCTGTTTGTGCCCACCGGCACCATGAGCAACCTGCTGGCCTTGATGGCGCATTGCGAGCGCGGTGATGAATACATCGTCGGTCAGCAGGCTCACACCTATAAGTATGAAGGTGGCGGGGCGGCGGTCCTGGGGTCCATTCAGCCGCAGCCGCTGGAGGTGCAGGCCGATGGCTCGCTTGATCTGAAACAGGTGGCTGCCGCGATCAAACCGGATGACTTCCACTTTGCCCGCACCCGCCTGCTTGCGCTGGAAAACACCATGCAAGGCAAGGTGCTGCCCACCGAGTACCTGGCAGCTGCCGGCCGCCTGACCCGCGAGCACGGCCTGGCGCTGCATCTTGATGGCGCGCGGTTGTACAACGCGGCGGTCAAACTGGGCGTTGACGCCGGTGATATCACCCGCCATTTCGATTCGGTATCGGTCTGCCTGTCCAAAGGCCTGGGCGCGCCCGTGGGGTCGGTGCTGTGCGGCACCGCCGAGCTTGTCTCCCGCGCTCGACGCCTGCGCAAGATGGTCGGGGGCGGCATGCGCCAGGCCGGTCAACTGGCGGCTGCCGGGCTGTATGCACTGGATCATCAGGTGGCGCGTCTGGCCGATGACCATGCCAATGCCCAGTTGCTGGCCGAGGGCCTGCGTGCTGCCGGTTATGAGGTTGAGCCGGTGCAGACCAATATGGTCTACGTCCAGATCGGTGAGCGTGCCGAGGCACTCAAGGCCTTTGCGGCCGGCCAGGGGATCAGGCTCAGTGCCGCGCCGCGCTTGCGAATGGTGACGCACATGGATGTCAGTCGCAGCCAGATTGAGCAGGTGATAGCGGTTTTTGCCGAGTTTTCCCTTCAATAAGCGTTCAATCCGTCCAATTGCTTGTCGCTATCGTATAAACACGCTGTACCCGGGGCGAAGGGCCGATATAATGCGGCCCTTTGCGAGTCGCACTGTCGATTGACGTGATTTACTTGCCTCTGGCCGCAGCCTCCGTGGAAGAACCTATGAAAAGCGCAGAAATCCGTGAAGCCTTCCTTCGCTTCTTCGAGGAGCAAGGTCACACCCGTGTCCCTTCCAGCTCCTTGGTCCCTAATAACGACCCGACCCTGCTGTTCACCAACGCGGGGATGAACCAGTTCAAGGACTGTTTCCTGGGTCAAGAAAAACGTGCCTACACCCGAGCGACCAGCAGCCAGAAGTGCGTGCGTGCCGGCGGCAAGAACAGCGACCTGGAAAACGTCGGTTACACCGCCCGTCACCACACCTTCTTTGAAATGCTCGGCAATTTCAGCTTTGGCGATTACTTCAAGAAAGATGCGATCAATTTCGCCTGGACCTTCCTGACCGGTGTTCTCAAGCTGCCCAAAGACAAGCTGTGGGTGACCGTCTACGCCAGCGATGACGAAGCCTACGACATCTGGACCCAGGACGTCGGCGTGCCTGCCGAGCGCATGATCCGTATCGGCGACAACAAGGGCGCGCCGTATGCATCGGACAACTTCTGGACCATGGGCGATACCGGCCCGTGCGGCCCGTGCACCGAGATTTTCTACGATCACGGCCCGGAAATCTGGGGTGGCCCGCCGGGCTCGCCAGACGAAGACGGCGACCGTTACATCGAAATCTGGAACAACGTTTTCATGCAGTTCAACCGCACCGCCGATGGCGTGTTGCATCCGTTGCCAGCGCCGTCGGTAGACACCGGCATGGGCCTGGAGCGGATCAGTGCGGTGATGCAGCACGTCAACTCCAACTACGATATCGACCTGTTCCAGAGCCTGCTGACCGCAGCGGCGGACGCGATCGGCTGCGCCAACGAAGGCCAGGCATCGCTCAAGGTGGTAGCGGACCATATCCGTTCGTGCAGCTTCCTGATCGCCGACGGTGTACTGCCATCGAACGAAGGTCGTGGCTACGTGCTGCGCCGCATCATTCGTCGCGCTTGCCGTCATGGCAACAAGCTGGGTGCTACTGGCAATTTCTTCTACAAGATCGTCGCGGCCCTGGTGGCCGAGATGGGTGCCAGCTTCCCGGAGCTGGTGCGCGAGCAGGCCAATATCGAGCGCGTGCTCAAGGCTGAAGAAGAGCAGTTCTCCAAGACCCTGGAGCAGGGTCTGAAAATCCTCGAGCTGGATCTGGCTGAGCTCAAGGGTACCGTGGTGCCTGGCGACGTAGTGTTCAAGCTCTACGACACCTACGGCTTCCCGATGGACCTGACGGCCGATATCGCCCGTGAGCGCAACCTGACCGTGGACGAAGAAGGCTTCGAACGCGAGATGGAAGCCCAGCGTGTGCGTGCCCGTTCGGCCAGCTCGTTTGGCCTGGACTACAACACCCTGGTCAAAGTCGACGTGCCGACCGAGTTTGTCGGTTACAACGCTACCCAGGCCTCGGCCAAGGTGGTTGCGCTGTATAAAGAAGGGCAGTCGGTTGCCAGCCTGAACGAAGGCGACGAGGGTGTGGTGATTCTCGACCAGACCCCGTTCTATGCCGAATCGGGCGGTCAGGTCGGCGATTGCGGTTACCTGCAGGCGGGTGCTGCCCGCTTTGACGTGCGCGACACCACCAAGACCGGTGGCGCTTTCCTGCACCACGGCGTGGTTGCTGCGGGCGGCCTGAAAGTGGGCGAAACCGTTGAAGCCCAGGTGGACGCCGATGTGCGTCACGCCACGGCGCTGAACCACTCGGCCACCCACTTGCTGCACGCCGCCTTGCGCCAGGTTCTGGGCGAGCACGTTCAGCAGAAAGGCTCTCTGGTTGACAGCCAGCGCATGCGTTTTGACTTCAGCCACTTCGAAGCGATCAAGCCTGAGCAGATCAAGGCGCTGGAAGATATTGTCAACGCCGAGATTCGCAAGAATACTCCGGTCGAGACTGAAGAAACCGACATCGAAACCGCCAAGGAAAAAGGCGCCATGGCGCTGTTTGGCGAGAAGTACGGCGACAGCGTGCGCGTGCTGAGCATGGGTGGTGATTTCTCGGTTGAGCTGTGTGGTGGTATCCACGCCAAGCGCACCGGTGATATCGGCCTGATGAAAATCATCAGCGAAGGCGGTGTAGCCTCCGGTATCCGTCGTATTGAAGCGGTGACCGGCGCAGCCGCACTGGCTTACCTCAATGCTGCCGAAGAGCAGCTCAAGGAAGCCGCCAGCCTGGTCAAGGGCTCGCGCGAGAACCTGGTCGACAAATTGTCGGCGGTACTTGAGCGCAACCGTCAGCTGGAAAAACAGCTTGAGCAGTTGCAGGCCAAGGCCGCAAGCGCAGCGGGTGATGATCTGTCATCGTCGGCGGTGGACGTAAAAGGCGTGAAAGTGTTGACCGCCCGCCTGGACGGTCAAGACGGCAAAGCGCTTCTGGCGCTGGTAGATCAGCTGAAGAACAAGCTCGGCCGTGCGGTGATCCTGCTCGGCAGTGTCCATGAAGACAAGGTTGTACTGGTTGCAGGCGTAACCAAAGACCTGACTGGCCAACTCAAAGCCGGTGATTTGATGAAGCAGGCTGCTGCGGCAGTGGGCGGGAAGGGCGGTGGTCGTCCGGACATGGCGCAAGGTGGCGGTGTTGATGCTGCAGCCCTGGACGCCGCGCTGGCTCTGACCGTGCCATTTGTCGAGCAGGGTATCTGAGGTCCAGAACGCGCCGTTGTCTAGTAACGGCGCGTCGTTTGAATGATAAATGGGCGCCCTTTATGGGCTGAGGCTGCTTTGAAATGGCTTTGATCGTACAGAAATTCGGAGGCACCTCGGTCGGCACTGTCGAGAGAATCGAGCAGGTCGCCGATAAAGTTAAGAAGTTCCGCGAAGCCGGCAATGATCTGGTGATCGTGCTATCGGCCATGAGCGGCGAAACCAATCGCCTGATCGACCTGGCCAAGCAAATCAGCGATCAGCCGTTGCCGCGTGAGCTGGATATGATTGTATCCACGGGCGAGCAAGTGACTATTGGTCTGCTGTCCATGGCGCTGAACAAGCGTGGTGTGCCGGCCGTGTCCTACACCGGCAGCCAGGTGCGCATCCTCACGGACAGCTCGCACACCAAGGCCCGTATCCTGAAAATTGACGATCAGAAGATTCGCGCTGATCTCAAGGCCGGTCGTGTGGTTGTGGTTGCCGGTTTCCAGGGCGTTGATGAGCTCGGCAATATCACCACGCTGGGCCGTGGCGGTTCCGACACCACGGGTGTGGCGCTGGCAGCGGCCCTCAAGGCTGATGAATGCCAGATCTACACCGATGTTGACGGCGTCTACACCACTGACCCGCGGGTTGTGGCCAAGGCGCAGCGTCTGGAAAAGATTACCTTCGAAGAAATGCTGGAAATGGCCAGCCTGGGTTCCAAGGTGTTGCAGATCCGCGCAGTCGAGTTCGCCGGCAAGTACAACGTTCCGCTGCGCGTTTTGCACAGCTTCAAGGAGGGTCCAGGTACCCTCATTACTATTGATGAAGAGGAATCCATGGAACAGCCGATCATTTCTGGTATCGCGTTCAATCGCGACGAAGCCAAGCTGACCATCCGTGGCGTGCCGGACACCCCGGGCGTGGCGTTCAAGATTCTGGGCCCGATCAGCGCGGCCAACATCGAAGTCGACATGATCGTGCAGAACGTTGCGCACGATAACACCACCGACTTCACCTTCACCGTACACCGCAATGACTACAATGCGGCGCAAAGCGTGCTGGAAAATACCGCTCGCGAGATCGGTGCCCGTGAAGTGGTGGGCGACACCAACATTGCCAAGGTTTCGATCGTGGGTGTGGGCATGCGCTCTCATGCAGGCGTTGCCAGCCGCATGTTTGAATCGCTGGCCAAGGAGAACATCAACATCCTGATGATCTCGACTTCCGAGATCAAAGTGTCTGTTGTGATCGAAGAAAAGTACCTGGAGCTGGCCGTGCGTTCCCTGCACACCGCTTTTGATCTGGATGCGCCAGCCCGACAGGGCGAGTAAGGCGTTGGCAGAAGGGCGCGGTTAATCCGCGCCCTTTGTTTTTTGGCAGGCATGCACGAAGCCCACCCGTTTTGTCATGTTGGTCAATACTAAGGAGCGCAGAGTGCTACTAGTCGCTAGTAGGCTCGGGCTCTTTTTTTTTGCAGACTGTTGTCCCTGAAAAGATAAGTGTGAGGAGAAACGTATGCTGATTCTGACTCGCCGTTGTGCGGAAAGCCTGATCATAGGCGATGGCGAAATTACCGTGACCGTATTGGGCGTCAAAGGCAACCAGGTGCGCATTGGCGTCAATGCTCCCAAGGAAGTGGCCGTACACCGTGAAGAGATCTACCTGCGGATCAAGAATGAAAAGGATGAAGAACCAAGTCTTTAATTTTATTTAAGTTTTTAGTTGCATGCGGGGAAAAGGCTGGTTATTATACGCCCCGTGTTGCGGAGAGGTGGCCGAGTGGCCGAAGGCGCTCCCCTGCTAAGGGAGTACATCTCAAAAGGGTGTCGGGGGTTCGAATCCCCCCTTCTCCGCCATTATTCATGTAGCACGTTGTAATCTAGGCAGTTCAGTAAGTTGTTGAAAATACTGAAAAAAAATCTTGCCAGAGAGATTCAACGGTCTATAATGCGCCGCTTCAAATGCACTCGTAGCTCAGCTGGATAGAGTACTCGGCTACGAACCGAGCGGTCACAGGTTCGAATCCTGTCGAGTGCACC
>NZ_JASJWL010000105.1:0-6924 GCF_035019225.1 Pseudomonas sp. CCC4.1
CCCCCCCCCCCCCCCCCCCCCCCCCCCCCTTTTTTTTTTACAACCACACCCCGCCAACCCGATGTGTATAAGAGACAGGCAATAACCCGATGCCAACCAGCAACGTGGCGGGCAGCCGCAGCCGGGTGGGTTGGCCCATTTGCCTGAGGTCGTCAACGATCGAGAACACCGGGGTGTAGCTGCTGCTGGCTGTGGCCTTGAAGGTGACGGCCGGGAGTTCGCCGAAACGGATTTGGCGGTTCACGCTGTCCCACCATTTGACGCGGATTGCCGGCAGCTCGAAATCGCCTTCGCGCTCGATGCGATAACTGATCCGGTCAATGCGCTGACCGCCATTGAAACCGCCCCGGCCGTCGTCCAGATTGCTCACCTGCGGGGTCTGCGGGTAGGCACCGAGTCCGGCCACCGAGCCCCGGGGCGGAGCGGGCAGGGCCAGCCCCGGGGTACCGTCGGCCTGTAACGTCACGCTGCGGGTCAGGCTGTCACCCACCTTGAACGGGCCGCCTGGCGGGGTCAGGGTCTGGCTCAGGCGCAACGCGCTGGCCACCAGTATCGGTTCGCCGGGGCTGAACCCTTCGGGCAGACTGGCACGAAAGGTCAGCACCGGGGTTTGCCCCGACAGCTCATGGCTGGCCTGCGCCGGGGTCGCGCGCACTGTCAGTGGCGCGATCGAGAACGCTTGCGCCTGCGTCGGGGTGATTCGATAGGTGTAGCGCAGGCCGCTGAAGGTCTGGCCCTGAATCGTCTGCGACAGGTGCCCGGCCTCACCATTGGGCGGTGTCACATCGGTACCGTCCAGGTTCAGTTCGGGTAATGACGCACCACGGGTGAACCAGCTGTCGGTGAGCACATCGACCTGCAACTGCAAGGTCTCGCCCACCACCACGGCATCACCCGGTACCAGCCGGGCCTGCACCAACAGTTGCGGTTCGTTGGCCTGTGCCAGGCCGACGAACATCAGCAGTACCAGGGCGCAGGGCTTCATGGCGCCACCTTTTGGTCTTGCAGGCTGAATTTTTGCCGCAGGAAATTGGCCGGAGAGGTGGTCAGGTTTTGCAGCCATTGTTCGTCGCTGGCCGCCTGCGGGGTTTGCAGCGGTTTGCTCTGGCCTTTGCCTGGCGGCTTGTCGAATTTGATCGCGTCAGGTTTGACTTCGGGGGTGTTCTGCTCGGCGCTGTCGGTATCTTTTTCCAGGGCAATGGCCAATGCCAAATTGGCACTGGCTTCGGGGAACTGCGGTTGCAGGGCCAAGGCCTGGCGATAGGCGGCAATCGCCTGATCGAACTTGTAGCGGCGTACGTAAATATTGCCCAGGTAAAAGTACGCCGGGGCGGTGTTCAACTGGGCAAAGCTGGCCAGTGCCAGATCGAAATCGGCGGCGTTATAAGCTGCGATGCCTTTCCAGTAAGGATCGACAAATAACTCGGCTGCTGCGGGGTAGTGCTGGTGCTCAAAGGCCCAACGCCCTTGCTGATCCCGGGTGAAGAAGGCATCGGTCAGTGCGTTGGCCTGCGCCGGTGACGGTTGCAGGGCCAGCCCTGCGCCCAGCAGCAGGACGGCGTTCCAGTTGAGGCTCCAGCCACGGCGCACCGAGAACCAGGCAAGCAATAGCAGGGGCCCGCATAACCAGTAACCGGCGTCTTTCCATTGCAGCTCGCGCTGCTCGTCGCTGGCGGCCTGGAAGTGCTGTTGGGCGTGGCCTTCGACCCAGTCCAGATCATCGTTGTTTATGGTCAGGCTGCCCAGCGGTGCATCGGTGGCCGCGGCCAGTTGCTTGAGCGCGGCGCTGTCGAAGCTGCCCAGTTGCGGGCGACCGGAACTGTCGGTGCGCGGTTGGCCGCTGGCATCGCGAATGATCCCGCCATTGCTGCTGCCCACTGCCAGTATCAGCACTTGCAGGGCACTGCCCGGCAACAGGGCTTTGAGGCTGTCCAGTTGGGTGGTGTCGGCACCGTCGGTGATCAGCAACAGGGTGCCCGGAGCTTTCTCGGCCTGTAGCAGGCGCTTGGCCTGTTCGATCACCGCCGCCACGTTTTTGCCGGGCCGGGCGATCAGATCGGTGCCCAGGGCCTGGATAAAACTGTCGAGCAGCGCCGGGTCGTCGGTGGCGGGCAACACCAGATGGGCGCTGCCCGCGTAGGCGATCAGGGCCGTGCGGGCACCGCTGCGGCGGGCAGTCAGGTCATGCAATTTGTGCTTGGCGGCTTCCAGCCGGGTGGGCTGCACATCGCTGGCATCCATTGACAGGGACAGGTCGAGGGCAATGATCAACGGCGCGCGGTTTTGCAGGAATGCCGGGCGGTCCTGTTCCCAGGTGGGGCCTGCGGCCGCAATGGCGCCGATGATCAGCAGGGCAGCGGTCAAATGTACCGGGCGCAGGCGGTGGCTGTCGGGCGGGGTGACCAGCAAGTGTGGCAACAGGTGGGGAGCGATGATCGCCCGCAAACGCCGTTGCTGGTCATGGCTGCGGCGCCACATTAGCGGTAGCAGGGCACCCGCAATCGCCAACAGCAGCCAGGCCGGGCGCAGAAAGTGGAAGTCACTCAGGTTGATCTCCATTTCAGGCCTCCCGCGGTGGTGAGCGCGGGTGGCGCCGTGAGGCCAGCAGTGCGAGCAGATGATACAGCGCTATCAGGCTGATGGCGGCCGCTACGGGTAACCAGAACAGGTCACGTTTGGGCTGGTGGCTGAAGGTTTGCACCCTGTGCGGGGTGAGCTGGTCGAGGGTGGCGTAGACCTGGTTCAGGCTGTCACGGTCTTCTGCGCGAAAGTACTGGCCGCCGGTGCTTTTGGCGATGCTCTGCAGGGCTGCAAGGTTGACCTTGGCTTCGCCGTCGGCATCCGGGTCGCCTATGCCGATGGTGTGGATCACTACCCCTTTGGCCGCCGCCATGGCCGTGGCACGGGGCACGGGGATGGCGCTGCTGGTGTCGTTGCCGTCGGTGAGCAGGATCAGTACTTTCTCCTGCTCGTGGGCCTGGTCGAGCAGTTTCAGGCTCAGGCCGATGGCGTCGCCGATAGCGGTGTCGGGCCCGGCCATGCCGATGCCGGTGTCGTCCAGCAGCAGCGACAGGCTGGCGTGGTCGAGGGTCAGTGGCGCTTGCGGATAGGCAGCGCTACCAAACAGGATCAGGCCGATGCGGTCGTCCTTGCGCCGGGCGATAAAGTCCTGCACCACGTGTTTGACCGCGCTCAGGCGGTCGATCCTCTGCCCGCTGGCGTCGGTGAAATCGGTGGTTTGCATCGATTGAGAGATATCGATGGCAAGCATCAGGTCGCGCACCGGTTGCTGGCGCTCGATGGGTTTTTCGACCCATACCGGTCTGGCCACGGCCACCACCAGCAATGTCCACACCAGCAGGTTGAGCAGCAATTGCCAGATGTTGTGCTGCGCGCCTGCGATCTGTGGTGCTTGATCGACAGCGCGGCTCATGGCGTTGAAAAACGGTACGCGTACTGCACTGCGGGCTTCGCGGTAAGCGGGCAGCCAGCGGTAGCCGAACCACGGCAAGGGCAGCAACAGCAGCAACCAGGGATAATCAAACTGCCACATGGTGCAGCTCCACCCAGCGTGTACAGGTGTCGACCAACTGCTGGCGTTGTGCGGCGGGCAGGGCGAGCAATTGCTCATCCTGGGCGTAGGCCAGAAACGCCAGTTGCTGGCTGAAATCCTCGGGCACAGGCGGTGGGCCGTGGCGTTGTAAAAAGTCCTGCCAGGCCTCGCCCTGCAGAGGCGCCGCTGCCTGCGGGACGGGCATGGACAGTGCCACCCGTTTAAGCAGCGTGGGCAGTTCGCGCAAGGTGCCCAGCGGGTCGTTGGCCGCGCGCAGTTGTGCCAGCCGTTGCAAGGCCTCGCGCCGGTAGCGGTCACGCCGCCACTGCCAGCAGGCGCGTGCCGCCCAGACCGCCAGGCCGGTCAGCACAACCCCAAGCAAGGCCCACCAGCCCCAGGTCTGCGGCAGGTAGCTGACAGGTGCAGGCAGGGCCAGGGTTTGCAGTTGGTCAATGCTGGGGATAGGACTGGTCATGGCCGCGCCCCGCCCAGTTTGCCCAGTTCGATTCGCAGCTGGCTGTGAGTATCCTGCGCGGTGCTGAACATCATCAGCGGCACCTGGCTGCGGCGCAGCAGGCTGGCGATGTCCTTGAAGCGCCCGCTGAGGAAGTTGCCCAGCGGCTGGCGTACGTGTGCGTGCTCTACCGCCAGCTCCACTTGCAACTGGCCCTGGGTAACCAGCAAGCGCCCGGTATCGGGCAGGTCCAGCGCCAATGGGTCGTAAACCTGCATGGCGATGACATCGTTGTGCACTGCCAGTTGGCGCAGCAACTGCAGGGTGTGCGGCCCGGCCCCGACGAAATCGCTGATCAGGCAAATCAGGTGGTCATGCCCGGCAATGGCCAGGCACTGTTGCAGGACCTTGTCCAGTTGATCGGCGTCTTCGCAGTCCGGTTGAGTGGCATTGAGTTCCTGGTTTTGCCGGGCAATTTTGCTGCACAACGCCTCCACCCGTTTGCGGCTGCGCAGCGGGGCAATACTGTCGATGCGTTGATCGTTGAATACCAGGGCGCCCACCCGGTCACCGGCGTTGAACACCATCCATGCGGCCAGTGCACCCAGTTCGGCAGCGGTGGCGGATTTGAAGCTGCGGCTGGAGCCAAAAAACATCGACATGCGCTGGTCGACCACGATCAAGGCCGGGCGGTCGCGTTCTTCGGTAAAGGTACGCACCACTGGCTTGCCAGTGCGCAATGAGGCGCGCCAGTCGAGGTGGCGCAGGTCGTCACCGGGTTGATAGCGGCGTAGTTCGTCAAAATTCAGGCCGCGGCCACGCAAGCGCGAAGCATGGTTGCCCGAGAGGATACTGCCGTGGGGTTGGCGGGCGACAAAACTCAACGCCCGCGCTTTGAACTCCAGCGCCATCAGTTGCGCAAGCGAGACGTATACCAGGCCGTCGGCCTCCTGCCGTTGGGCGTGCATCAGGCAGGTATCGCGACTTTGTCGAGTATGCGTTGCAGTACCTGATCAGCGCTGACGCCATCGGCCACGGCGTCGTAGCTCAGTTGCAGGCGGTGGCGCAGTACCGGATACGCCACGGCGCGCACGTTGTCCGGGGTGACAAAGGCCTGGCCGCGCAGCCAGGCGTCGGCACGGGCGCAGCGGTCAAGGCCGATACCGCCGCGGGGGCTGGCGCCGATACTGATCCAGCGGGCCAGATCGGCGTCATAGTCGGCAGGACGGCGGGTGGCGTTGATCAGGTCGATCAGGTAAGCATCGATGGCGGGGGACACGGCCACTGTGGCGACTTCGCGGCGAGCCGCGAAAATCACCTCCTGACCCAGGGTAAACGGCGGGGCTGTGTCGGCCGTGGCGTGCTGCACCTGTTCTTCAGCGCGCAGCATGCGCAGCACCCGGGATTCATCTGCCGGGCTTGGGTAGTCGAGCAGCACTTTCATCACAAAGCGGTCCATCTGCGCCTCGGGCAGCGGGTAGGTACCTTCCTGTTCGATGGGGTTTTGCGTAGCCAGCACCATAAACAGTGCGGGCAGCGGGTGGCTGTTGCCGGCGACGGTGATCTGCCGTTCTTCTATGGCTTCAAGCAGGGCCGCCTGCACCTTGGCCGGGGCGCGGTTGATTTCGTCGGCCAGGATCAGGTTGCCGAACAAAGGCCCGGGTTGAAAACGGATCAGGTTCTGGCCGTCCACCTGGTGCAGCACCTCGGCGCCGGTGATGTCCGATGGCAGCAGGTCAGGGGTGAACTGGATACGGCTCATCTGCGCCTCCAGGTGCCTGGCCAACGCCTTGACGGTGCGGGTCTTGGCCAAACCCGGCAGGCTTTCGAGGAGCAGATGACCGTTGGCCAGCAAGCCGACGATGATCTGGCGGATAACCTCGTCCTGGCCCAATACCGCTTCGGCGATGCTGGCTTGCAGGGCATTCAGATCGTTGAGCGCTGTCATAAAGCATTCCTTGCTTGAGCACGATTACCAGGGGGCGGGGACCACCACAAACTGCACGTTGCCACCCACATAGCGGGGCTGATACCAGGTTGGTCCGCAGTGTTGATACGCCACATTGTTGGCCACGACCGATACGCAGTCCGCAGGCACGCTGGTGACTTGCGAGCCGATGGCTATTGCCGTGGCCGTGGTTGCACCCACCACGGCGGCGGCTGCCCACGGGTGATACCAGTTGTCCGGTGGTGGTGGCGCAGGCAAGGGCCGTGGCGGAGGTGGCATGGGCCGTGGTGCCGGGTAGGGATGCGGTTGGGGGGCCGGCTGCGGGTAGGGGTGCGGCCCCGGCTGTGGATGCGGCTGTGGCTGTGGCATGGGGTGCGGCGCTGGGTGTCCGCCAGTGTGCGGCAGCACAAAAGTCCGTGCGCCGCCACCACCGCGCAGTTGCCAGGCCAGGGCGACAGAGGTGTGCAGCAGGCAGGCGCTGAGCACGCCACAGAACAGCCAGTGCAGACGCTTCATGGTTGCGCCTCCAGGCTGTATTTGCTCGGGGCCCACTGCAACGGCACTTCCTGGGCACCTGCGGGCGGATCAAAATCAAAGCTGTGGGCGCTGATTGCCGGTGTGAGCTGCCAGGTAAAGTCGACGCTGTGACGCGGCTGCTCGGGTATGTCGCGGCGGGTGATGGTCAGGCGGCACGGCAGGCGCTGTTCGCCCTCACGCAGCCACAGCTGCCAGTCGATAGCATCCTGACGCAAGGCGTAATGATCACAGCGCTGGCCGTCCAGCGTCTCACTGCCAATCAGCACGGCCGAACGCAAACCGGCCTGTCTGACGGTGTTGGCGTTCCAGCGAAACAGGTCGGCCAGCGGCAACTCGATGCCATAGCGACTATTGAGCAGGTCGATCAGTGCGTTGATGTTCGCCGGGGCGGGGGCGCTTGCGTAGTAGGGGCTCTGTCTCTTATACACATCT